>DAOVEU010000163.1:0-5331 GCA_030668805.1 Desulfobacterales bacterium | reverse complement strand
TCCAATAACCAGCACCACAATAATCCAACGGATATGTCGGCGGTTCATCAACTCACCCTTTACGACCTCTTAAGAAATTCTGGGCATCCTTCATTTTCGCCATAAAGTAGTTTACACTTTTTTTCACCACCCCAGGTTTCAGGTTTCAGTGTTCAGGTTTCAGATCTCGCGTTTGTCGCTCCTGACACCTGACACCTGACACCTGACACCAAAAAGTAGGAACAAAAGAACTTATCTCTTGGCGCCCGCATCCTTGATAAGTGTAAACTGAAGAATGAAACATGCCAAATTCTGCTATGTTTTTACTGGGGGTTTAGCCTCTCCTCCAGAACCTTCGCATCAGACTTATTCAACGAATTCAACGACGAACTTACTCCAGTACAATTCTTGCCATGTCCTGAGCTTATTCTTATCTCTATTCACAATCAAGAGGTGTGGGCTCGGTCAAAAATAACTTCCCATTTTCGCATCTCAGCTTCAGGCCATCTTTGGCCGATCCTCATTCCCTGGCCCAGACCTGGTCTATAGGCTTTAGTGAGCTAATTTTGCGGTTCCAACGGAAAACAAAGTATACCTGCCAGTCTGTTGCATAGCGCCAGGGCAGGCGCAAAATCCGCGAAATAGCCTGCTATTCCTGTGGTTTTGCTCAGTCGGATCGAACAAATCTAACCCAAATCTGAGCGCGAATTCTGCGAACTTATTTTTGACCGAGCCCTGGGTACGGTATCCCCAGAACTTACTTTGTGAATAAAGGTCGGCGCAACCAGGACGCTAAGACTTGTCAGTTTGAGAATAAGGACAATGATGCAGGTTTGTACCAGTCCCAGGACAGGCAAGAGTACCACCCCTACCAGTAGGCCGCCTATCCATCCGCCGAAAAGATCGGCTCCGTAAAGGAGACCTGCAGTGCCACTCAGGTTGGAAGAACTCTTCAAATATATCTTGTTAGCCAGGGGAAACTGCATACCGATGAGAAGTCCGGAAAGAAAGGCAAGAACAAGAAAGATGACCTGAAAAATGAGCAATACTCCCGGACGAACCAAGTAGGGGTGAAAGACAAGAAATATCACTGGCAGGGCTGCGGAGAACAGGATAATGGCCAACTCTGTGCTGACAAAATAAGCAAGGTCTTTCTTTATTCGTTTCATAAGGGAGGTCATGGCTAGCGCCCCCGCTGCTGTCCCTGCCATAAAGGCTGTAAGCAAAAGTCCTATCTGGTAGAAAACATATCCGTACAGTGTCTGAAAGGTAAAGATCAGCACCAGGTCAAAGGTCATCCCGGCAAAGCCGGTTGTGCTAATAGCAAAGGCAATACCTGGCTTGGCGCGTCGTGTCGGGCTCATAAAGCAAATGATCAAAAAGATCAGGGCAAATAGCGGGATAACCAGCAGAACCAAATTCGCCTGGGAAAACCATCGAAATAACCACTGGGTGTGGGGCGAAAACACGGCATTCCAATGGGCCAGAGCATAGAACATCCCCACCGGGGAAAAGTCTTGATTAATCTTGTCTGTGGCCCCATTAAGGCAATCCCGAAACCAGTCTACCCACCTATCGGCCAGCTTGTACTCAATATGAACCGGGGTCAAAAGATTTACCTCAAGACTACGGTCGTTTAACCTCTGGACGAGCAACGTGTGGTCCATCAATGAAACTTCCTTTGAGGGCGACGCTAAAAAGAGGTTCAGGTCTCCCGGGATAACGCGAACATAAGGATAAACGCCCTTAAGGGTATTAAGGATGCAGGCATTGAGATTCCTCAGTTCTTCGCTCAAGTAGGTCAGGGAACCAGGCAGGGCTATCACCAATATACCATCTTTCTCAAGCTTACTCTTGATCAGGGCGTAGAACTCCTCAGAGAAAAGTCTATTTAGCTGCAGGGTTGAGGGGCGGGAGATGCCAACCAGAACCAGATCGTATTGATGAGGCGTTTTTTTGGCAAAGAGCCTGCCATCTATGTGTTCGATATTTACTCTGGGGTCTGCTAACTCGGCCTGAGTCAGCGGCGAAGGGAATTTGTGTACGATCTCCACCAGTAAGGGGTCAAGCTCGGCATAGTCAACTCTTTTTACCGGGTGTTTTAGGATCTCATTGATTACACCTCCGGCCCCACCACTAATAACAAGGACTTTTCGGGGCCCTGGATGAGCAAGCATAGGTAAGTGGACAAACTCCTCCACCATGGTTATGTCCGGAACAGGCGTTGTGATGACAGGAATGCCATCAGAGAAGAAAGTGTATTGTTCGCCGCTCTTAATGACAGTGATGTTTCCGTAAATCGAATTCTGATAATGGGCTACTTCCTGTCCTTTCCACTGTTGGCTTATGGACCGAAGATTGATCTCATCCGCTTTTGGACTGAGGATTAGATAAATACTAAGGGTTGCTAATATTGCCGAACCGCCGGCCATGGCCAGACCTGCCAAAGACTGAAAAGCATGTCGGGAGAAAACCAACAAAAGGAGACCCAAGAGGGAATTCAAGAGCGCCACGCCCAAGGCAATATCTATGGAATGTAAGTACGGGATAAACAGATAGGTAAACGCTGCGGCTCCGACAATGCATCCAAGGGTTTCATAGACATAAACCTTGCCAATGGCCGAGGCAGCCTTTGCTTCCGAAGTGAAGGGGCCGGCAGGTTTCTCAGAAAAGAGGGAATACAGCTTACATCCGAAGGTAAAGAGCGCCCCATGAGAGATACTAATGGGGGCAAGAACAAGGAAAGAGGAATAGAGAATGGGAATAACCCCCAAACCTTCTCCCGGCGCAGCCCCGATCAGTTCTCTCAATATCCGCGTTGAATAAACGGCCAGGGGTAAACAGACAGAAAAAAGAAGGTGAAGACCAACAAAGGCCTCGAGCCTCTTTGCGATGCCCTCAACCCTTTTTCCCACAAACAGGCAGCCAAAGGCCTCCAGGACAAGCCAGTTGGCCAGGATAAGCCCTATTGCCATTTCGTTGCCATGAAAGACGACCAGCAACTCTCTCAATAGGAGTATCTGGACAACAATGCCACTGAAGCCCATGACTAACACAGCGAAGACAAGGAGTCTTCTCATGGCATCAATTCCAGATTCCCGGAATTTTGTGGCCGCAAAACCTGCACTTACCTTCTATTATATGGTTACTCATGACTCCAAAATGAACGCGGTGAACTATCCTCTTGTGACAATTAGGACAAAAGGTGGAGTTGTATTTGTGGCCCGGAACGTTACCGATTGTGACATATTCCAAGCCCACCTCCCTGGCAATCTTATGGGCTCCTTCCAATTTTTCTATAGGTGTTGGCGGCAGGGTTGTGAGCCTGTAGCTAGGGAAAAAACGAGAAAAATGAAGGGGGGTATCTTCTCCCAGGTTTTCCTTTATCCAGAGGCACATCTTTCTTATATCTTTGGGATCGTCATTCAGGGTAGGGACGAGCAGGTTTACTATTTCGAGCCATCTGCCTTGTTCTTTGATAATTCTCAGTGTCCTCAGCACTGGTTCAAGTTCGGCCGATGATACATTCCGGTAGAATTCTCGAGTAAACCCTTTCAGATCGATGGTCACCGCATCGGTATATTTAAGGAGTTCCTTTAAAGGGCCGGGGTTCATTCCTCCATTGGAGTGAAACAGAATCCTCAGCCCGCTCTTTTTAGCAAGACCGGCGATATCGTATACGTATTCATAGAAGCTTGTGGGCTCGTTGTAGGTAAACGAAATGGTGGGAATCTTTTTATCTACAGCTATTTTTACTGCATCCTCTGGCGAAATATCATAGGTATATTCCATCTCTTCAATGGACCTCTGAGAAAGATGCCAGTTATGACAAAATTTACAGCGAAAATTGCAGCCTGCAGTCCCAAAACAGAGGATGTTCGTTCCGGGGAGCATGTGGAGGCATGGCTCCTTCTCGATCGGATCGATATGCACTGCCGAGGGTCTGCTATAGACCAGACTATACAGGCGGCCATTCATGTTTTCTTTATTGCGGCAGAAACTTCTCTCCCCTTCGCCCAGGATGCAGCCACGGAAACAGACCTGACACTGAACCCTGTTTTTTGGCAGTCTTTGGTAAAACATTGCCTCACGCAAAGGGCGTTTGTCCTTTTTTGCCCAGGCCATCTTTGTCCATGAGTCAAACAAAGCAGGACAAAATCCAAAACAAGTTAAGAACAAAGAGCCTTCTTGTAGAAATGCTCGCCGGGAAAGCTGTCTATTGATCACCATTTCGATTCTAAGCATTTCCACCCCCCTCCCCTCTCTCTTAACTTCCATGGCATCACCTCTCCCCCTCCCCCTCCCCCAACCCTCCCGCTCCCCCAACCCTCATAAGCGCTAAGTTATTTTGTAAACATTCACAGGTTGCATTTATGCCATACGGGGTTGTTTTGAAAGATGAACATCGAACATATTAAAAGATGAACGTCCAACATCGAACATTGAACGTCGAACGTCGAATAATGATGTCGCTCCGCTCCTCAGATTATTCCAACATCGAATGAAAAACCAATACCAAATGAGAAACAAAGGTTCAGGGTTCAGAGGTTCAGAGGTTCAGCTCGAAACTTGAAACTTGAAACCAGCAAAAACCTACGATTTCAGACCTCCGACTACCGACCTCTGTTTCTTCATCTTTTCCCATTCAACATTCGATGTTGGACGTTCGATGTTCGATGTTCATTCTTTCCTTAAGCAGCCTTTCTTCCAGGTCATATGTCTGTTTCTTCATCTTTTCCCATTCAGCGTTCGATGTTGGACGTTCGATGTTCGATGTTCATTTTTTTCAGTCCCTCCTGGGCAAAAACAACTTAGCGCTTATGCCCCCAACCCTCCCGCTCCGCCGCAGAAACAGCGGACTTTGAAGACTCCAGTTTCACCGGGAATAGCCTATTTGAGCTTCTTTCTGATCTCCTCCCAGTCTTTCACCCACTCTGCATCCTCTACCGCCTCGAAGCTGAAGGCAAGGGGCTTATGTTCCCTGGCAGACTCGATCACCTTAGGGCCTGCAATTATGGCCTTGACCCTCAAATCCTTTTGAGCAATCTCATCAAATATTGCTCCTCGTCTCCAGGGAACTATAGGCAATTCTGCGAATTCATATTCTTTTAGCCATGCACGGATAGCTCTTACACTGAAAAAACCTCTTTGAAGAAGCACAACAGGAAATCTTTTGTGGAGGTCTTTTATTGCCTTCTGGCTCTCCTGTTTTGGCTTCCTTGAGAATGGGCCTTCTAACAGGCAGCCCAGAATATCAACAAAGACAATACTCGATCCTCTTTCTAAAGATAGAAGTAATCCGGTATCTTCGTCCCCACTTGAACTCACCCTTATTTGATGCAGGCCCGTTTT
>DAOVEU010000412.1:0-2579 GCA_030668805.1 Desulfobacterales bacterium | reverse complement strand
GGTCTCCAGAGTCGTCGTAAACTGTTTCAGGCTATTATGTTTGGGCTTTTCAGACTCTCGGCTGCCATCAACGGAATTGCACTGCTGATCATTGTCTATTTTCTTGTGGCAAGGGGGTGGAAGGCCATCAACTGGACATTTCTAACACAACCGCCCATGGAGTCCATGACCAAGGGGGGGATTCTGCCCTGTATCGTCGGCACACTCTGCCTCAGCCTGGGTGCCATTCTGGTGGCCCTTCCCGTGGGAGTGGCCTCTGCGATCTATCTTCATGAGTATGCCCGTCCCGGCCGTGTACTCCGCATGATTCGTCTCGGGATCAACAACCTTGCAGGGGTTCCTTCCGTGGTTTTCGGACTCTTTGGTTTGGCCTTCTTTGTGGTCTGGTTAGATTTCGGAGTCAGCATCCTTTCCGGCGCTCTGACCCTTGGTGCAATGACCTTGCCCGTGATTATCGGGGCCTCGGAAGAAGCCTTGCGCGCCGTCCCGGATACTTATCGGGAAGCGTCTCTGGGCCTGGGAGCCACCAAGTGGCAAACCATCTATCGGGTGGTCCTGCCTGCTGCTTTGCCTGGTATTCTTACCGGCGCTATCCTAGGGATCAGTCGGGCTGCCGGAGAGACCGCGCCCATCATGTTTACCGCGGCCGTATTCTACACACCTTCTCTCCCATCTTCTGTTTTTGATGAAATCATGGCCCTTCCCTATCATATTTACGTCCTGGCCACTGCCGGCACAGAGATCGAAGCCACACGGCATCTCCAGTATGGAACTGCTCTCGTGCTCATTGTCCTCGTTTTCGGGTTGAATCTTGTCGCTATTATCTACCGGGCTCGTCTCCAAAGGGGCGTGCGGTAAGGACTTGAAGATGGATAACCCATTAAAAATGGCTACAAAAAAATTAGAGTTTTACTACAGTGATTTTCACGCCTTGCACGATATCTCCCTCGATTTTCACATCAATCAGGTGACAGCCCTCATAGGACCTTCAGGCTGTGGAAAAAGCACCCTATTGCGTTGCTTGAACCGGATGAATGATCTGATTCCTACCAGTCGGGTGGAAGGGCAGGTTCTCCTGGATGATCAGAACATCTACGATCCCCATGTGGATGTGGTCGCACTTCGCCGTCGCGTCGGCATGGTGTTTCAAAAGCCCAATCCATTTCCCAAAACCAATTTTGAAAATGTGGCATACGGCCTGAGGGTAAACGGCCTGAAAGATAAGGCCCACATTGCAGACCGAGTGGAAAAGAGCCTTCAAGCAGCGGCCTTGTGGGATGAAATCAAAGACAGGATTCATGAATCAGCGCTGGGCCTTTCGGGTGGGCAACAACAACGCCTCTGCATCGCCCGGGCCCTGGCGGTAGAGCCTGAAGTGCTTCTCATGGATGAGCCGGCATCCGCCCTGGACCCCATTGCTACCCAAAAGATCGAGGAATTGATCCACCAATTGAAAGAGACGTACACGATCATTATTGTCACCCACAACATGCAGCAAGCGGCCCGGGTATCCGATATCACCGCTTTTTTCTATCTGGGCAAACTTGTCGAAGTGGATGACACCGAAACCCTCTTTACCAAACCCAAACTTCAGCAGACAGAAGATTACATCACAGGCCGCTTCGGTTAGAAAGGGAGGAAAGTCTCATGCCCATGCATCTACACAAAGAGTTAGAGAGACTGAAAAAGAGGATTCTCTCCCTGGGAGCCATGGTGGAGGAGCGTGTTCGAATGGCTATCAAGGCTCTCGAGTTGAGAGACGCGAATCTTGCGGAGGAAACAATCAATAGTGACTATGAGATAGATGAGCTTGAAGTAGAGGTGGAAGAAGAATGCCTGAAGATTCTGGCCCTGCATCAGCCCGTTGCCGTGGATCTGCGGTTTCTCATTGCTGTGATCAAGATTAACAACGACCTGGAGAGGGTCGCTGATGAGGCGGTGAACATCGCACAACGGGTAGCGATTCTTGCCAAACGGGAAAGGCTTGATGTCCCCTTTAACCATTCTTTAATGGCAGAAAAGAGCGCATCCATGCTCAAGAAGAGCCTGGATGCCCTTGTGAACATGGACGAGGACCTCGCTTTGCATGTTTGCACCTTGGATGACGAGGTAGATAATATGCTGAATGAAGCCTATGATGTGGTTAAACATGCTATCGGCGAGCACCCTGATCGTGTGGGTTATCTGATCAATCTGCTCTTATGTTCCCGCCACCTTGAGCGGATAGCGGACCATGCCACCAACATTGCCGAAGAGGTCGTCTACATGATAGAAGGCGAGATTGTTCGGCACGGAAAAGGTGCACTTGAATCTAAAGAACAATCATCTTAGACCTGCCATTCATTCCCCACCTTGTATCCGTTCACGGTCTCTTTAGTCCTATCGAAAATGGAGTATTGGATATCAAGTGCCTAAAGTGAACTAAAGTGAGCTAAAGTGCCTAAAGTTAAAAGATGAAACCAGTAATAAAACGGTTTCTTCAAGTCCTTAACTTTAGCTCACTTTCTCTCTTCCATCATTCCAGTACTCCGTTACTCCAACACTGCGTGAACGCTTACCCTACCTCTACTTCCTCATCT
>DAOVEU010000200.1:0-4754 GCA_030668805.1 Desulfobacterales bacterium | reverse complement strand
TACTTCTGCACCCTTTTTCTTGATTTTCTCTTCCCGGGTTCACTGAAAATCATTTTAGTCATTTCTATCTCGTCTTCATCCACCCTCAATTGTTCCATCTTTTGAACAGCTTCAACAAATCTCTGCCCCTCAGAAGCCGAGACCCACTCCAGCATCAGCCTTTCCGGATTGATCCCTTTGCTCACAAGCCCTTCTTTCAACTTCATAACCCTCTTTTTTGTAAACATGTTATTGTCAAGGTAATGACAATCTCCAGGATGACATCCCGACACGATCACCTTCGGGGCACCCAGAGCAAAGGTATATTTGATGAGATCGGCTGTTACACCACAAGAGCACATCGTTCTTATGATTCTAACGTTGGGACTGTACTGGAGCCTGCTCGTACCGGCAAAATCAGCCCCGGCATAGGAACACCAATGACAGGCAAACACAATGATTTTATCTTCAGGCTCCCGCAGGGCCGCTTTGAGCTGGGCCTTCAATTGCTTTTCATCGTAATTGCTTATGGAAATGGCGTCAAACTCGCAGGAATTGACGCAATTGCCACATCCACGACACGCAGCCTCTGTAATAACTGCCACTTTGTCCTGTATGCGAATAGCACCAAACAGACATTCCTTGCTACACTTGCCACAACCTGTGCATTCTTCAAGATCCACCCTGGCTATGATGGGCGAGAGCTCTGCCGTGTCTCTTTGAAAATGTTTTGATACCTGCATAGCTGCATTACCAGCCTGTTCAATGCACTGTTTGATGTCCGAAGGGCTTCCCACGGCACCGGCAAAGTAGATTCCGTTTGTCGGGGTAGAGGTGGGAGACAATTGATTCTCTTCTTTGATGAACCCTCTTTTTCCCAAAGGGACCCCCAAGAGCTGTGACATCTCCTTTGCCGTGGGTACAATCCCGATCGCAAGGACAACAAGATCAAAGTCCTTTCTCATAAGCAATTGCTGATCAACCAGGGGGTCGAAAAAGGTCAAGACTTGGCCTTGAGTGATTTTAGGAAAAGAGTTAACAAAAACAACCCCATCTTTCCTTGCTTCCCGAAACATCCTCTCCTGCCTCTTGCCGCTGGTGCGGATACCATTATGAAATACGTATATTTCAAGCTCTGGAAAGCGTTCTTTCAAAAGAAGTGTGTTCTTTACGGTATTCGGACAACAAAGCTTTGAGCAATAAGCGAGCTGACCCTCTTTCTCGGATCTGGAACCCACGCACTGTATGAAAGCAACACTGCTTGGTGCCTGCCCTGTGGACGGTCGGATAATCTCTCCTTTTGTAGGCCCCTCCGGAGACATCATCCTTTCGAGCTCCATGGAGGTAATAACATCCGGAAATCGGCTGTCACCATAGCCATATAATCCTGTTGGGTCGTACGGTTTTATCCCGGTGGCAGCAATAATTGCGCCCACATGGACGGTTTCCTCTTCAACAACCTGAGAAAAATCGATAGCATGCTTCTTACAGTCTTCCACACACCTCTGGCATGCTTCCTCAGAAAAATGGATGCAAACCTTGTCATCAATCACATACTGCCTGGGGACGGACTGTAGAAAAGGCGTATAGATAGCTTTTCTCAGGGCGCGATTTTCATTGAACTCATCTTCGGTAAAGATATGGCAACGTTCCAGACAGTCACCGCAGAACGTACAATCTTCAGTGACATACCTTGGATGTTTTCTTAACGTGACCTCAAAATTTCCCAGGTAACCGTTGACCTCGACAACTTCACTCAAAGTGAGTAACTCGATATTCGGATGCCGACCGACATCCACCATCTTGGGTCCCAGAATTCAGGGACTGCAGTTTTGATCCGGAAAAATCTTGTTCAACTGCGCCATCTTGCCGCCAATCGTCGGGCTTCTTTCTACCAGAATCACCTTATGGCCAAGATCAGCCAGTTGCAGGCTGGCTTCAATACCGCTTATGCCCCCACCTATGAGAAGCGCCCTTTTGGTCATCAGAACCTCAATAGGTGTTAAGGGCTGATTGAGCTTCACATTTTCTATGCCCATAAGAACGAGGTCTATGGATTTTCGCGTGGCATCATCAGGCTGATACATATGACACCAGGAACACTGCTCCCGGATATTAACCATTTCCATCATGTATGGATTGATACCCGCCGCCTTGCATACTGTCCGAAATGTCTCATCATGTATCCTCGGAGAACAGGCTGCCACTACGATCCTGTCCAAGCCATATTCCTGAATGTCACTTACAATCTGGGCCTGTCCCCCTGTACACAGGTAAGCATGCTCCCTGACTAGTGCCACGTCAGTCCGGGCTATTGCCTCTGTTACCCTCGGGCAATTAACAGTGCCAGCAATATTGGTCCCGCAATGACAGATAAAGACTCCTATACGATCCTCTGACATCTACTGTGAATTCTCCTCTCTATTAGGGCTCGTCCAAAAATAACTTCCCTTTTTCGCATCTCAGCTTCAGGCTACCTTTGCCCGATACTCATTCACAAAATCCGCGAAATAGCCTGCTATTCCTGTGGTTTTGCTCGTTCGCATCGACCAAATCTAACCCAAATCTGAGCGCGAATTCTGCGAAGTTACTTTTGGGCGAGCCCTTACAGCTATCTCATCAGGTGTCACGACTCGTTCGCCAATCTTCTGGACAAAGATGGCGTTTTCACTACAGTAAAGCTGACATCTGCCGCACACAGTGCACTTCTCCTCGTTTACCACAACCGGCGGAAAATACCCTCTTTCGTTTGGTACTGTGCCGCGATCTAACACCTTCTCGGGGCAAAACCGTATACACTCATCACAGTCGTCACCACCCTTACAAAAGTCGGCTATGATTGTTACCTTGCCAACAGGTATGGTACATTCTTTAATGTTCCAATACCGAGCAGGTGAAACTTCATGTTTCATGATTAACTCACCTTATTCGATTGTCGATTGTCGATTTGTTTCATTCAATCTCAATCATCAATCGTCAATCATCAATCCAAACATTCACGAACTCCCAAATTTGTAACCGCTCTCAAAGGCCGCCAGATTCATCTCCTCGGTGCCCGGAGGTGCGGACTTCAAGATCGCTGCTTTCAGACAGTCCTTGTCAATGACAGATGTTACCTTGCAGACAAAGCCCAATAGCACATTGTTGGCCACCACAACCCTGAAATTCTCACGAGCAATCTGCGTTGCTGGTATCTTGAAAACCTTGACGGTCTTGGGGAGGTTGGCGAGCAAACGAAGATTGACCATGGACTCATCTACCACAATTGTCCCATCATTGTTGACAATCACCTTGCCGCCGCGCTCTTTGGCAACGATGTCGGACATCATCAGGAGGAGATCCGGAACATCCACAAAGGGATAATCAACCGGCTGAGATGAAAGGAGCACGTCTGTCAAACAGCTTCCTCCTTTCATCTCAGGCCCATATCGCTTTGTCAGGGTGCTGTGCAACTTAGGATCCATGTTCATGGCCGCCTGAATCAAGGTCTTGCCGCCCTGGACGATGCCCTGCCCTCCGGTTCCCTCCATGCGAATTTGCATATACTCGATGCCGCTTGCCCTTGGTTTAAAATCCATATCATACTGCTTGGCGGCCTTTCTCTTGCCCGATTTGACCAGGCTCAAGTGCGGCCTTTCTCGGACAGGCGCATCTCTGAAAATCCCAAGGCTTATCTCCTTCATGAAGTCGCTCTGATTGATGTCTTCTTCACTGAGAGTCTCTTTTATTTTCGCCTTTTCCAGAAACAGGGCCTCAAGGGATTTGATCTTGTTGCGCCTTTCGTACAGCATGCAAGGAATTAGAATCTCAATAAAGCTCGGGCCCCTGTTTTTCATAGCTGAAATGATGCAATCAATGAGGTGATACGGGTGGGCTGAGGTGGAGCGCGCCACAAAGGTATAGCCAACCGCCATGGCCACGGAGACCGGATTAATGGGCGCGTAGGGGTTACCACTCGATGTGGTGATGGTACGTGCCCCGAGTGGTGTGGTGGGGCCATGCTGAAAACCTGTCATGCTGTATCCGAAATTGTTCATACAAAACACGTTTATGTCATGGCCGTGGCGGGCCAGGGCCAGAAAATGATTTCCACCAATGCCCAGGATATCTCCGTCGCCCCCCATTACACAAACCTTTAGCTCAGGATTGGCCAGCTTGACCCCGAGGGCCGTGGGTATTGCGCGGCCGTGGGTGGCGTGAATGCTGTCGAGGTTCAGGTAGCCTGCAATGCGTGAGGAACACCCGATACCGGACACCACGACACACTTGTCAGGGTCGTATCCCAGTTGTTGAATAGCCTCTATAAAAGTGTTTTTGACCCTTCCGATTCTGCAGCTCGAACACCAGATGTTGGGCATCATCTCTTTTCTGAGTAGATCAGCATACGGGTGCTGGTCGATCTCCATATTTGACTCCCTTGGATTGAATATTGACGATTGATGATTGATAAGTTGGTCCTTGCTCGTTTGTTGCTGATTGTCATTAGTCATCTGATAAAATGCTTACGCATAAAATCCGATTAAGAGTCCATCCCTCAAAAGCCCATTAGGAGTTCATCTGTAAGGATTTTATAAAACAATCCGCACTCCGCATCCCCTCAATTCTTCGATTCTCCAATCGTCAGTCATCAGGGGTGTAAATCAAGATTGTTGGTTATTGAGTTCAATTGTGAGGTGTCAGTGTTCAGGTTTCAGGTTTCAGCTCTTCAAGTTTCTCGATCCTGACACCTGAAACCCGAAACCTGACACCTTTTCCCCAAAGCTAAATACGTAGCA
>DAOVEU010000334.1:0-3251 GCA_030668805.1 Desulfobacterales bacterium | reverse complement strand
GTGTGCCAGGCTTCTGCCCGGCACACGCTTTACATGAACTGGGGTTAGCTTTTGATCTCTATCTTTTTTGACTTAGCGGACTCAGATTTGGGGAGGGTGATTTTCAGCACCCCATCCTTGTAAGTTGCATCCACCTTGTCAACTTCAATGTCGCGGGGAAGCCGCATCGTCCTGGAGAACTTTCCATAGCGTCTTTCAACAGAATGATAGTTCTCATTCTTCTCTTCTTTTTCCTGCTTTTTCTCCCCTTTGATGGTCAGCAACCCATCTGAAAGGTTAATGTTAATGTCTTTCTTGTCCATTCCCGGGACTTCAGCCTTTACGATCAGTTCTTTTTCGGTCTCAGACACGTCAAGAGCCGGTGTGAGCATTGTCTCTTCTGAAAACAGCCTTGGCAGTCCAAGATCTTCGAAGAACCGATCAAAAAAGTCCCACTCAGGACGCCTAAGCAATCCACCTCGTCTTAAAATTGGCATTAGAGCGGTCATATTTGACACCTCCTTTCAATGTTACTACAGTTAGTTATTCTCTATCCGTTGTGCAAAAGATAATACCGGCAGACAGAACGTCAAGGGTCGGTCAGAATTTTTCTGTGAGGAGTCAAAGCCATGGTCTCGAGGAGTCGGTGATGGTCTACCAACTGTTGAGTGATTTCGTAATACTGCTTCACCTCTTGTGGATCATCTTCATCCTCTTTGGATTCCTCCTGGCATTGAAGTATTTCAAGGTATCCTTCATACACATGGCAGGTCTGGTCTTTACCCTCGTTCTAAACCTTGGGGGATGGTATTGCCCGCTCACCCACGTGGAAAACTACTTGCATGGTCTTTACGACCCGCAGCTTCTCTACGGAGGGTCCTTTATCACGAACAACTTGCAAAAGGTCATTTACTTAGACTTGGATGAGGTCTACTTGAGGATCGGCGCTATCGCCTGGGTGGGTCTCAATATGGGTGGCTATGCACTACTGCTGAGAAAGAGAAGACGACGGCATAGAGCATAGTGCGCAAGGCATAGTGTCAAGTGGTTTCCCATGCCCCATGCTCCATGCTCCATGCTCCATGCTCCATGCTCCATGCCCTATGCGCATCTAGTATTCATCGTAAGTCAACCCTGCCAAGAGTGACTCATCATATAGCCTGGCTTCGATATCTACGCCAAAGAAATCGGCCACGGGTTTTAGAATTTCAGGGTTATTTTTCCATACCGTGCGACCAGCTTCCAATACGACCGCAACCCCGTTCTTTGTCATTTTGCCCAGCGGCCGGCGACATATCCCAACCGGCATGCCAAGGATCGCCATAAGGGTCTTTGTGCCCAGGGGATTTCTTGCACGGCAACTCACGGCCCCGTAAGGGGTCTCCTCCTGAGTTTTTACGGTTACAATGCCGAAGAGAGGTTTCAAGGCATCCCGAAGTTTTTCTGCCTCAGCCTGGTTACCCTGGCTGATGAGTGTGGTCATATCCTGGACCGCCTTGGGAGCTATGTTGGAGGCCACCGAAATGACGCCCTTTGTCTTGATGGCAGGGTCGGTCATCATGGTGAAGGTCTTATCATCATCACCGGACAGTATGGTGAAATCATCTCCGCAGCATTCCCGAGTGCGTTTCATGTTTTCGATGTTCCCTGTGGCCTCTTTGACCGTGCTCACATTGGCAAATTGATTTTGTAGTATGGCCAGGTCTTCGGGCAAGAGCTGGGCTCCCGTTCGTCCGGGGATGACGTACGGGATGATCTGAATCTGGGGAAATTTGTCTGCCACGGGGGCCACATATTCTCTGCGTATCTCAAGGGAGCTAGGTCCATTGTAATAGGGATCTACCAGCAGGGCTGCATCAGCCCCCACACGGACTGCATGTTCGGTGCTTTCCATGGTTTCACGGGTATTATTGCTGCCCGTACCCGCAATGGACTGGCACCTCCCCTTGCACTTCTCTGCCACCACCCGGATTACTTCATTGTGTTCTTCCCAGTTCAATGTAGGACTCTCACCCGTGGTACCCACAGCCAAAATCCCACTCAAACCACCTGCGATCTGAAACTCGACCAGTTTTTCCAGGCCTTCATAGTCGACTTCATAGTCGTCTTTGAACGGCGTCATCAGTGCGGTGTAACACCCGTTAAACATGGTAACACCCCCTTGTTTTGCGTTGCCCCAAAAAAAAACAGCCGGAGCCCACTCCGGCTGCAACCAACCAAGAGAGCGCTCCACGAAAAAAACCGTGACAGTCCTGCGGATCTTATCCACAGGCCCAGCCCACTTTCGTAACAGGCCAAAAGCAAGCTTCGGCGGTACACCCTTTCACCGCAAGATATGGGGCCTGTTCCCCCTGTCCTGCGGCTACTTATGAGTACCGCGCCTCAACTCTGGTTTGAAGGCTACATAAAGGATGGTAGCTGAGTTGTCAAGAAAAAAAGGAGGTGCGAAATGAGTAAAGTACATTTTACACCTGTGCATCCTGGTGAGGTGTTGCAGGACGAGATAGAGGAGATAGGCCTCACTCAATCTGCCCTTGCTAAACACATAGGGGTATTACCTAAAACGATCAATGAAATATGCCGAGGGAAAAGAGGCATTAGCGCGGAAATGGCAATGAAGCTGTCGAAGGCATTAGGAGGAAGCCCTCAGTTTTGGCTCAACCTGCAAAATAACTGGGAGATTAGCCAACTGAATGAAACTGTCTTTGATAATATTCACCCTATTGCCGCCTATGTGTAATTTTGTGTAATTTTGGTAATTTTGGGTACATTAGATTATAAGTTTATATCGGCAACCGCAGGACTTCCGCAGAGGAAAATCGCTGGTAAAGTCGCAATCCTATTCATTCTTGGATGATTAGATCTTATAATCTTATGTACGTCCCCTATAATTTCTTATATTTCCCTATATTTCCCATGCCAAGTATCTGATGTTACGATGAAAGCGGCAATAATTTTGGCAGAATATGGCCTTAGAATGGCATTTTTCGGGTTGAAAATACTCGTTTAAGAAAATGGGATGAATGAATGGCGAGGGCTAAACGACATTCCACAATTGTGGAGGGATGACCGCATTGAAAACGGAGACAAAATCCTTTGACTCTATATAAAATCATCTGCTATGATATATATGTACATCATTAGCTGGGAGGATTGAAATGGTTAGAACCCAAATCTATTTAGACGAAGGACAAAAATCGGCATTGGATAGGCTTAGTGCCGAACGCGCGGCTACAGTATCTGATTTGATAAGACAGGCAGTTGACCAGTTC
>DAOVEU010000057.1:0-8210 GCA_030668805.1 Desulfobacterales bacterium | reverse complement strand
ATCGAGTAGACCTTCATCGTTCCCTTTGCGGAAACAGGAACCGTAAAATAGAATGGCCTGTATCGTCCTGCCATACCGCGCCAGAAGCTCATCAGCAAGGATATGAATTTCGGGTAAAGGCTGCTGCGAAGATTGCTGACTGATCAGGGTAATAAGCTGTGGTGAAATATCGAGACTTTTCTGATCGATTCCAGGTCCTTTCAATTCCCGTTGAGCTCCTGGATGGCCGGTATTTAATCTATCCACAGACATGGCATGCATGAATGATTACACTGCAAAACCGTGAAGCCCTATCCATGTATACCCACAGGCCTTCTTGCAGTAAGGTTTGTAAACAGCTTTACGCTGAGGGACGGATTATCTGCACTTAGATCAACGTCTGAAAACCAGGAATCCAGGGGACCGGAGACGATCCGTGTGCCTAAGGCTTGACTCAGCCTCATAACAAGAAAAAGGGTGGTCAACACCGTCCAAAAGGCCACAGCCACTAAGCCAAGATCAGGACGACCCAATGCGGCACCTATTGACAGCAGGATCAGGTTGGGATTACGCCTAGCGGTGATCAGTCTGAAATAGGAATCAATGGGACGCCAGCAGAATATCCCGAAATTCCCTAGCCACCATCGAAATGCGCCTTCAACCAAACGCCCACCAATATAGCCGAGCACAACACTCCAAAGCAGTATGCATAAGGATAGCCCGTGAATTCCAGGCTGGAATTTTTCCAGACCCAGACCCCACACAATGTACCACAATGGCGGGTGAATCAGATCAAGGCCGTGATCGAGAACATTGCCGAAGCGGCTGGAAGTCACGGTCACGCGCGCCAACTTACCATCAACCGTGTCTAGAAAGGTCATCAGCCAGCCCAACAGAAGACCCCAGCCATACAGACCGAAAAAGAATAAGACGCCGGCAACCACGACCAAAAATACGCTCGTCCATGTCACGTGGTTCGGCAGCAGGCCGTAACGAATGCACAGCCTGGTTGCCCATTTTGCCGGATGAGGCCAGACCCATTTGGTAACTAAATCTGTAACACCCTTGTAAGCTCCGGCAAAGAGACGATTTTCCAAGGTCCGGCGATCTTGTGCTGTGACAGGAAGGACAAAAGGCGGATCAAGCTTGCGCAATTTCCTTTGATAAGAGGAGCATAGGGTTTGCGGGGATTCGGATCGAACGCCCGGGATGACAGAAGTAAAGGCGGGTCCAGATAGTGCGTCCCGGGCCTTAAGCGCCAGACCGGAGGGAACGTGGGCCGCCACTGCCATGGGCCTTTGGCCTGAAGGGTCCATAAGGAGCACATTGGATGTTTCGACCATAGCATTGATTACTCGATCGTCATACAAATAGTCGCCGCGCAAGAGCAATACTGAGCCCTCCGGCGGAACAGCCCCAACATCCTCTACTACATTGGTTACGCCTGTGTGCTCGAGTATGCGCTTTAAACGCTGGCGCGAGGATAATCCCCAAAGCCGTACAGGGGTCTCTTTAAAAATCAAAGCGTACACAGACATAGATATGGCCTCCTTGTAATACCAAAAAACTTTTACAATGGCTCCACACCAAAATATATTGCGGATATACTATCTGTAAAGGCCGACGAACCACACGAACTGTTTTTTGTATAATGAGCGAATCATTTATATTTGCACACCTTTCGGACCCCCACCTGACATCCCTGCGTAATATCAGGGTACGGGACCTGTTGAATAAACGGGCGCTCGGATATCTCTCGTGGCGTCTGCACCGACGCTTTGAGTACCGAGCTGAGGTGCTTGCAGCCCTGGTTCGCGACTTGCGGTGCACCAGGCCGGAGCACATCATCGTTACCGGTGACTTGACGCATCTGGGTCTGCCATGTGAATTTCTGGAGGCTGAGAAGTGGCTGCATTCTTTAGGCCCTCCTTCACAGGTCACCGTGATTCCAGGCAATCATGACGCCTATGTTGCCACCGACTGGGGCCATACCTTTGTTCACTGGTTAGAATACATGGTATCTGATGCAGGACAAGATTGTGTCGGAAAAAAGTCAGATACTCGTACCCTTTTTCCTAGTCTGCGTATACGCCGCGAGACGGCCTTTATTGGGCTCTCTTCGGGGCGGCCCAGCAAACCGTTTTTTGCCCTAGGTAGTGTGGGACAGATACAATTACAGAAATTAGAACATATCCTGGCACAGACGGGCCGTCAGGGCCTGTTTCGGATTGTGATGATTCACCATCCTCTTCAGCCCGGCATAGTAACTTGGCGCAAACGGCTCACGGACAGCAGAGAATTACGTTCGCTCATAGCACAACAGGGTGTGGAGATGGTGTTGCACGGCCATGCCCATCGTTCCTCTATGGCATGGCTGAAGACTCCCGCAGGCCTTGCCCCTGCAATTGGTGTCCCGTCCGCATCAGCGACAAGCCGGAAGTCTGGGTATAGTGCTCAGTACAATATTTACTCCCTGAGTCAAAATGCTCATGGCTGGGAGGTTACAATTGAGGTACGCGGCTATGTGCCAAGGGAAGGGCGCTTCATAGTCGAGGGCGAAAATCGACTGGCGATTCCCTGTCCGATGGCCAGACCTACAGACGTCGTAATTGTCTGAGTGCAACACATACGATGATGGCTACAGGTGTCATTGTGGTGAGCGCCGGGGAGAGGCTGAATATCAGCCCTATATATCCAAGGATCTGGGCACCAAAATAAAAGGCTATCCCGATGATCGAGCCCAACATTATCCTGTTTTCCGTACTTACTGAACGTGGTGACCCGAAGACGAATGGAAGCGAAAGCAAAATCATAGCCCCGGTGCTGAATGGAATACTCAATTTCTGCCACAAGGCCAATGCATAGTGCTCCGCATTCGCCCCTTTTTCCCGGAGTGTCCGGACATATTGATAAAGATCGGAAGGAGACAGGGTGTCAGGAGGAAGTGCCAGGACACTGACCTGCTTTGATGTCAAGAATGAATTCCAGGTCAGGTCGTCAAACTGCCGTGTGGTTATGTCTACTTCTTTAATAATTTTTTGATCCACGCCTTTGAGTAGCCATTGTTTGTTACCGCGAATTTCTGCCTTGCGGGCATGCATGAAGGTCTTCATACGGCCCTGTCTGTCAAATTCATAGATATCAATGTCTATCGGACCCTCCCCCTGAAGGATATCGTGAACGTGAATAAAACGGAGACCGTCGCAAGCCCAAAACCCGTGTTCCGTCAACATTGTACCAGGGCTGGAGAGGGCAAGTAAACGTTGCGTCCAGGCATACTGCGCCATTGGCGGAGCGACAAATTCTGCCAGTACTGCTACCGCCAGCATGAGAAGTATGCTGGTACCGAGGACTGAGCACCAGATCCTCTGTACCGAAACACCGCAAGCCTGCATGGCCAGCAGTTCACTATGGCTGGCCAGCGGCCCTAGTGCAACGATGCTCCCTAGCAAAGCGCTTACCGGCATTAGCTCCAGTATGTGCATAGGCAGTGTTAGGGCCACAAATGCAAAGGCATCCTGCATTTGATACCGTCCAGTTCCGATGTCGTCCAGTTGGCCTACAAGCTCTAGAAAACAAAACAAGGCAACCAATATGATCATGACCAAGAGACATCCTAGAACGACACTCACGCCGATATAGCGATCAAGTATTTTCATTTAAAACTGTTAGAATATAATTTCTCAAGGTTGTTTCCATATCAGGGCCAAGAATAGACAAGCCAACAACGCATGGACCCACCAGATACCAGGCACAGTACCCACGACCCCATGTCCTACCCAGGTTTTGGCCATCAAAATAGAGTTGTAATAAACAGCGAAGATCACTACAGCAGCAGGCGTCTTGATGCACTTTCCCTGCCGCAGCGCCGTTCGGCTTAAGGGAACGGCCAGCAGCCCTAAGAGCACTGTGGAGAGAGGCATGGAGAGCCGCCACTGGAATTCTGCGATATCCTCGGGATCGTCGGAACGTGCCAGTTGCATGATGGAAGTAGCTTTGGATTTATACTCCACCGGTACTGTCTCCTTGGGCAGATGGATTATGAATTGCTTGAATTTTAAAACCTGATCGGCCTTTCTATTAAGGGCGAACTCATACCTGTACCCGTTTAAAAAAAACAATATTCGGTCGCCGCTGGTCATATCGACTTTTTGATAGACTTGCTTTGCATAGGTAACCTGCAATGTACCGTTATGTTCATCCTGTATAAAGACCCGTTTTGCTCGACTCAGATGAGAATCGACCTTTTCTACAAAAACAACCCGGTTTTCCGGCCCGATTGAGTGGAAATGACCGGGCTCCATCTGAGCGATATCAAATTCAGTTTTCGCCTGTGTCTTCAATCGATACATTTCCTTATATGCCCAAGGACGGACAAATAAAGACAAGCATGCAATCAGCGTAGCAAGAAGCAAGCATAACTGAAAGATTACAAGGAATATTCGGATATTGCTCACACCGGAGACAGCCAGCGCCGTCATTTCGAAGTTTGTGTAAAGGCGTCTCATAGTCAACACAACAGACAGATACAGGGCCATAGATAGGAGTATCTCCAGAGCGATAACTGTCTTGAGTAGGATCAGGGATATGACAGTGCTTCTCGGTAACTGCCCGCTCACTGCATCAGCCAGGTAATGGGTTGCACTGTAGCTTACGAAAATAACCAGCAAAATGGCACATATCACCACTAGTGGTTTGCTTATTTCGTGAATTATGTAGCGGTCTATGAGCAAGAGAATATCCTATAAATTATACTTTATAATAGAAGAAATGTGATATGTTGCCACAAACTTTAAAACAAGGTCTCAAGATATGCCACTGAACATCTGATAGAGCAAGAATTACATAATATGTGACATCCTGGGGCCGCAAGTGTTGCGAGTTTAAGATAAAGAAGATATTTGTAATAGAGAAGGTGCAGCCCAAAAGATCCACAAAATCATCTGGGAAAAATGGGCCAAATTTATGGGTTTCTGAAATTATGAGAGTAGTGATTTTGAGTGCGGGCCAAGGCCGAAGGCTGTTACCGCTTACCAACAATTTTCCAAAATGCATGCTGTGCATTCATGGGCGATCTTTGCTCGAATGGCAAGTAGATGAACTATTCAAATGTGGCATCGAGCAAGTGACTGTTGTTGTGGGCTACGGCGCCGATCAGGTCGAGAAACTCTTGGCCGACCGGTATGAATCGCACAAGGTACGGACCATCTATAATCCGTTTTTCGCAGTCGCTGACAATCTGGTTTCCTGCTGGGTAGCGCGTACCGAGATGAACGAGGACTTTATTCTTTTGAACGGTGATACCTTGTTCGAAACAGCAGTGTTACAACGTCTTCTTGCTTCACAGGACCGGCCAGTGACGGTAATCACAGATCGCAAGCTTACGTATGACGCCGACGATATGAAAGTCATGCTGGACGGGGAGAGGCTCGTCAGGATCGACAAGGATATTCCTCTTGATCAGGTTGATGCAGAATCCGTCGGCATGATCTCCTTTCGTGGGGAAGGACCGGCGTTATTTCGTGCGGTTATAGAGCAGGCCTTGCTCAGACCGCAAGGCCTCAAGCAGTGGTACCTGTCCGGGATCGACGAGATGGCGCGGTCAATGGCGGTATGGACTTGCTCCATCGAGGGACTTCAATGGGTCGAGGTAGATTATCCCGCCGATCTAAAAGAGGCGGAAAGGCTTGTACAAAGTTGGATACCAAAACAAGATCTGGCGACCGGTACAGGTTAGCCTCTCACAATGTCTTGAACAAGCTTCAAATCATCAATGCTATCCACATCTATGGCTGCTTCAGGAAAAGGCATTATAACAGCACCTGCGATGAGCCCCATTTGGCGCGATATCCGGGCCAGACCCTCATCAAGAGACAGCCGCCCCAGCAAATACCGCAATACTGCCATCCAGCCGACGGCACTGATCATACGCCATGGCTTCTTGCGCCTGCCTTCTACCTTGCGCCAGAAGTCGGCGGCAGTACGGGCGCGAGGCGTGAGAAAAGCAAACAGATTGCAACTACAGTAAGCACCGTCGCGAAGTCTCGTCACGGTCCTTCTTGTTCCCGGATAGGCCGCCGCCAACAGTTCGTGCCGGGCCAGACCGATGACAATGTCACACCCTGTGGTACGGGCATGGGAACAAAAATAATCCACTATCTGAGCGTTCAAAAGGGCGTGATCAGCGGTCGTTACTAGAACGGGTCTATCTTTCGGAAGCGATTGCAATATGTGCAAAGTACTTGAACTGGGGGTTGCCCGATTTTCCACCCATTTCACATGACCCGATGCAATGCGGTCACAAAGCTCTGCATCCTGATTCACTGCATACCGTTGCGGGCCGCACATTATACAGGCGTCTATTTCCTTGGCAGCGTTCAAGGCATCGAGCACGCGAAGGACCATGGGCCTACTGTCCACCAAAGTCAATGCCTTGCAACAGACCTCTGTTGCCTTGGCAACAGGGTCATCAGGCGAGCGGTCCGCCGCAAGGACTATGGCTGTAAAACGTGGTGTCTCTGTATTGACATTGCTCAAGTTCCTCATTTCAGTCTCTTTTGGTAGATACGGTAACGTTTGTATACCTCGGCCCCCAGCGACTCCAGCATGTCTCGCATTCTCGTGTTGTCTTCAAGGATCCAGGACAGTTCCACCTCTTGTATGCCGCGTTTGACCCCGGCAACACGTACCGCGTCGATTACCATAAACGCGAGCACAGCGCCCAACAGGCTATGCTGATAGCGTTTACGCACGCCCATAAGGACGGCCCGCCCTGTTTTGGGATAGGTTATCTTAAGACGCCATAGCAGCTTGAACCAGCCAACAGGCAAAAGCCGTCCGTTAAGGTCCCGAATGATCTCATTCAAATTTGGGAATGCGACTATCATGGCCATCGGGGCACCGTCCACTTCGGCGATTTGCACGAAGTTTTTATCCACCAGAGACGTCAAATTACGGCCTAAATCTCTAAACTCCGCCTCGGTGAAAGGGATGAAACACCAGTTTTGTGACCAGGCATCTTCAAAGATATCGCGTATGATCTGCAGATCATTCTCCAGGCGGGATTTGCGCAATGGCCGAATGTGCACCCGCCCTGCCATCTTGTCCATGGCCCGTATAACATCGGGTATCATAAAATCAGTGCCGAGACAATATGCCAACAGGTCTTTTTCCTTAGAATAGCCCTGTTCCTCTAACCGCGCCGCGTAGTGAGGACGGGCATGACCCATCATGACCATGGGAGGCGTATCAAAACCTTCCACCAGAAGGCCGGACTCGTGGTTGATGGAAAGGTTAAACGGCCCAAGGACACGGCGCATGCCCATCTCGCACAGCCAGGTCTCAGCGGCGTCCAGAAGGGACCGGAAGATTGTGGCATCGTTTTGCGCATCCAGCATCCCGAAAAAACCAGTAGCATCCTGATAACGTTCCAGATGGAGCTCGTCCACCTGGGCACTGATGCGGCCGACGGGCTGTTTGCCCCGGTAAGCGATCCAGAAACGACAACGTGCATGTGCAAAATAAGGATTTCGGCTGGACAGATGTTGATGCCGTTCCATCAATAGGGGTGGTACCCATACCGGGTCGTCTGTATAGATTGACCACGGAACGCGGATGAACCTGTGCAAGGCACGGCGGCCCACCACAGGCACGACCCGTAACAACCTATTATCTTGTCTCTGTCTGCCAGACAGGCGTGGGATAAAAGATTTCATAGCGAATGAAAACACCGGATATATTCGTATCTATTGGGAGTTTACAAATAGAGTAACCGTTCACCGTTCATGGTTCAAGGTCCAGGGGTTAATCTCAGTGCAAGTTCACCCTTTTTTAGAGCTCACGAATCAACGCTTCAGATTTTTGAGGTGAACCCTGAAACCGTGAACGGTTAGGGAGATTCTTACAGCAACTCATTGTAACTGGACAGTCTAAAGTTCCTTTAATAGTTTGAAATTATAAGAAATGAAAAACTGACGACGTCATTCCGGCGAAAGCCGGAATCCAGTGTCTTTTCAAAACGTTCCGCGATCTGGATGCCGGATCAAGTCCGGCATGACGAGAGAACTTTGGACTCTCAAGATTGTAAGGAATTAAATTGATTTGACATTCGGAAATAAATGAAATATCAATAAGGCCATTTGCAAAACCCATCTTTTGCTTGATAGCTGCTTGTTCGTCAATGATAAAACTGATCATTATCCAATAGAGGTTATGCAGGCGACACCGACCGA
>DAOVEU010000108.1:0-6354 GCA_030668805.1 Desulfobacterales bacterium | reverse complement strand
TTCAGTGTTTCTTGCACCTGACACCTGAAACCTGACACCCGACACCAAAAAGTACACCTGACACCAAAAAGTACGAACAAAAGAATTTATCTCTTGGCGCCCGCATTCTTGAAAAGTGTAAACCGAGGAATGAAGGATGCCAGATTTTCTGTTAACCGTGAACCCTGAACCTCTGAACCCGTGAACGGTTACTCTAAATTTATGAGCTGGAAATCACGCATAAAACGGATAGTCAAGTGGTCGGGGGTTAGCATGGGTGCTCTCCTCGTTCTTTTGAGCGTCCTATTCGCCTTGGCGCAGACCCAGGTGGCCAAACGGCAGGTTGCGACCCTGCTCTCTGCAGCCTTGAGCAGAGGCATTGAAGGCCAGGTAACATTGGGCAAACTGGAGGGCCTGATCCCTTTTGATATTCGGCTGGATCATCTCAGTGTGGGTGATGAGGGTGGGGGATGGCTTACGGTCGAGGATGTGATTATGAACTGGTCGGCCACGAGCTTGGTCAAAGGACGTCTTCGTGTTGCAGAGCTTAGTGCCGGTGCAATCAAGATCACTCGAGTGCCGCAAGAACGTAAGCCGAAGAAGGCGACCAAAACAGGACCGTCTGCCTGGCTGAAAATACTCCCGTTCCTGGTTGTGGATCGGTTTGCAGTAGGGCGGCTAACTCTGGGTCCAGGGGTCATTGGGGAGAGCATAGAAGCCAGATTTTCCGGAGCCATGTTCCAGTCTCAGGTGGCCCTCTCCCTGAAGCTCAGGGGATTGAAGATAGGGAAGTTTCGAGCCGGGCGCGTAGAGGGGAACCTCAACGTGGACTTCCTTGGCCACATAGCTTCACCCTTTCCGGGCCTGCGTGTCAGCGGAAACGGCATAGCGGATGAGCTTGCCTACCAGGACCTGGAATGTTTGCCTGAAAGGCATCTCATCTGGTCGCTGGCTGCACAAGGGCCGGTGAATGATGTCATTTCCGTCGGTAAGCTCCAGCTTACGGGAGAAACCCTCACACTGGCGGTGTCAGGCTGTGTGGATGCTCGGGACCTGACAGGAAAGGCCGAAGCAGTGCTCGAGATCCATGATCTGATGAGTCTCTCAGACTGTTTGGGGTTTGAGTTGCCGGGCAAAACCCGGTTGCACGCCAGTCTTGAGGGAGATGGGCAAACACACTCCTTTTCAGCCCGCATCCGGGGTCAGATGAACATTCCCAGCCAATGGCCTTCCGTCTTTACAGCCATGCTTGCCCCAGAGGTTATTTACACTGCCAACGTGAACCTGACAGAAGGAACGAGGTTGACCATATCGGACCTCCGTCTTGAGGGTCCGGCCGTGAAGCTCACGGCCGAGACCTCCCTTGATCTTTCAAATGACGTCCTTAGCGGCCACTGGCAGCTCACCCTGCCACAACTTCACGGCCTTTCCCAGGCTCTCAGGCATCGTGTGGGCGGTTCGCTTCAGGTGGCAGGAGAGGTAGGTGGGACCCTCGAGGCGGCGAAGCTGACAATGGAGGCGACCGGACATGACATCCTCATGGGAGGGGCGACTTTCCAGGAGATAGGGCTAACCCTTATTGCCGAGGGCCTACCCGCAAGAACCCATGGGAATCTGCGGCTGGAGCTTCGGCAGCCAGACCATAGACTTCATGGAATAACCGATTTTATTTTGGAACGCCAAAATCTTATACTTTCTCCGGTCTCTGTGCAAGCTGCCGGAAGTGAGGTAAGGGGCAAGCTTGTGCTGGATCTCGACAGGCTGCTCGCTCAAGGAAATTTGGACGGCACCTGCAAGGACCTTTCCAGCCTTTCCTTTCTCCTGGGAGAAAAGCTCAATGGGAATGCCGATCTGGAGGTGCGGTTCAAACCCTCAGAAGCAGGCCAGAACATTGATTTCCAGCTCGTGGGCAGGGACCTGGCTACCCCCTTCGGATACGCCAGCGAGGTCCGAGTGGACGCTCGCCTTAAAGATGCCTTGAAGGCCCTGCGGGGAAGTGCAGACATCGGAATCAAGGCCTTTCAATATGACGAAGTGACCGTAGGCACGCTTGCACTCTCGGCTGCCGGCGGTCCGGAGCATATCACTTTTACGGGAAAAGCCAGAGGACGTTACAACACAACTTTTGAGATGGAAGCACAGGGCATGCTTCGTGCGTCAGGAGAAGGTGAGCTTGAGATTAATCTTACCGAGGTACGGCCCCGCGACACAAATCTCCCCCTTGCAACGGTGGCCGCCAAGGCAAAACTGGAACAAGGCAGGCTCCACGCCAAACTCGTCCTTGAGGGACTGGGTGAAAAGCCGATGGAGGCCAGGCTGGGTCTTCCTGTGGCTCTCTCTCTGGTACCCTTTGGTTTTTCACTGCCACCAAAGGGCCTGCTCAAAGGCCGCCTTGTTGGTGAGGCCAACCTTGCCTGGGCCAGCCCACTGCTTGCTTTGGACGATCAAAGCCTGGATGGCTGCCTTGAACTGATGTGTCTCCTCAAGGGTACGGTTGGCACGCCTGAGATGACAGGCTGGGCCCATCTCGAAAAAGGCGTTTATGAGAACGCTCGAACCGGAATGATCTTGAGGGATCTTGATGTCAGACTCGTGACAAAAGGTTCAAGATTGATTGTCGAGCGGGCCCAAGGGACCGACGGCGAAAATGGGATCGTTTCGCTGCAGGGCTGGATTGATTTATCCCTTGACGAGCATTTCCCTTTCCAATTGGACTTCATCCTTGAGGAAGCTACCTTGCTGCGGCTCGATGAGGCAACGGCTACTGCAGAGGGTCGGTTGACGCTTTCGGGCTCGTTTAGGGAGGCATTAATTGCAGGCAGGCTTGACATTGGGCCTGCTGAGCTTCGTATCCCCGACCGTTTGCCCCCGGAGATGATAGAGCTTGAGGTCATCGAGATCGACCGAGGCATGCAGGAGAAGCACCAGCAGCCCCTGCCACAACCCGGTTTGGCCCCAAGGCTACTTCTGGATGTTGCACTGGAGAGTCCTGGTCGCGTATTTCTTCGTGGTCGTGGACTTGACTCTGAGTGGGCGGGAGACGTTTCGATTACCGGGAGCGCGCATAAGCCTGTAATCACGGGCCGTCTTTCCGTTGTCCGTGGGTATTTCAATTTTTTAGGTGAGCGCTTCTCCCTGGAAAAAGGTGTCCTTTCCTTCGACGGCAGCGTCCCAGCAGCTCCGTACTTAGATGTGACAGCTGAAGCCAGGGCCGGTGACATTACCGCGCTCGTACAGCTATCAGGACCTGCCTCGGCACCTGAGGTTAGCCTCACATCGAATCCGGTGCTGCCCTCAGACGAGATTCTCTCTCGCTTGCTTTTCGGTCGAAGCGTGGGCGAAATCACCCCGATGCAGGCGGTCCGGCTCGCCTACGCGGCGAGCATACTGGCGGGCAGCGGGAGCGGGTGGGACCTTATGGGTTGCGCACGCGATTTACTGGGGGTGGATCAACTGGAAATAAAGGAGTCAGAGGAAGAGGGTGGCGAGATTTCCATCGGTGTCGGCAAATACCTGGGCGAGCGTGTGTACCTCGAGGTGGAGCAGGGGTTGGGTCCCGGGGGTGCCAAGGGTACAGTGGCAGTGGAGATTACCCCGAACATCACGGTAGAAACAGAAGTCGGCGGGGAATCGGATGCGGGAATAGGCATCAGGTGGAAGAGGGATTATTAGCAGCGCTCCGTCAAAGTCAGACTTACCTTTTCAGCATTCAGACCTCACGACGGCGCCCAGAGGGGGCCGCCTGCTGCTGCGGCGATTGGGAGACCGATGTCATAGGTGGCGGCTCCGATAATGCCAGCTCCTTTAAGGTACGACCCTGGAGCGCCTCGGCTAAGGCCTGGTCGAGGTGGTCGACCAACTGCTCAACGACAAGCTCGGCCGGGAGTCTTTGCACATTAAGATGGGACACTTCATGGGCTGCGCGAACTGCATCGAGTACGTCTTTAATCTCGGTAGTCTCCAGGGGTCGGGCAGGCAAGTAGGATGGAGGCTCATCGCCGGTCTGTGTTAACAAGCCATACTGCTCCAGGGCCTCTAAGATGGGTTCCAGGGTTTCCATGGGTACGCGGAGGCGTTGTGCGAGGCCTTCCATAGTCCATGCGGGACGGCGGTGATAGTAGTTCTGCCCGATCAGGAACATTACCAGCAGGGACAGCTTCTCTTTCAGACGGTTACTCAGCCGCAGTTCGTGCCGATCCGTAGTCAGGGACTCGGGATGCTGGTGATAAAAGGCTATGCTCGCCCCGACGAGCAAGATCAGCCAGCTAAGGTAGAGCCAGAGCATGAACATTATGAGAATCGCGAAGCCGGAGTAGATAGCCGTATACTTGGAGGAGGTCACGACAAAGGAAGCGAACGCCCAACCGGTGGCTCCCCACAGAACACCTCCTATCACCGCACCGGTTAACGCGGAGCGAAGGCGCACCCTGGTGTTGGGTATAAAGATGTAGAAGAACGTGAATGCGACGATGATCAGGAGGTATGGCAGCAGTTGGCTCGCCACTTTTAAAAGGCTGCCAAACGGTTCCATTGCTACCAGCTTCTGCACCACCGCCGTGCTCATTACAGATGCCATGATGCCGAGGGCGGAAAACACGAGCACGGGGCCAATCAAAATCACGCTCAAGTAGTCGCTGAAGCACTGTGCAAACGGCCGGCTCCGCTTGACGTGCCACATGTAGTTGAATGCTCGCTCGATCTTCCGGATCAAAGAGATGACCGTGTAGATGAGAAGCGCAAGGCCAACAGAGCCAAGGATCCCTGTCTTGACGTTATCCACAAAACCAATGATGCGACCGCTGATCTCGATCCCTTTCTCTCCCAGCGGCTCCAGGAAGTTCAGCAGCAACGGTTCAACCTGGTTGTGTACCCCGAACCCCTTCAAAACGGAGAAGCTGAAGGCAAGCAGCGGCACCAGGGCAAGCAGCGTGGTATAGACCAGGCTCATCGCCTGGAGGGTGAGCTGACCTTTAGTTAGATCGTATACAACCACGTAGGACACTCGAAGTGCGCTGATAAGCCAGGCCTTGCACCAAGGCAAGGAGGCTACATCGGCTCCCCAAATGAACCCGATCATAGCTGTCTTGAGTTGTTTTGCACTCATCACGAGCAGTGGTGACGACTCTGGGAGGTTGCGGCCAGCGAGTTAGCTTATTGCTGGACCATTCACTGGGGGTCTTGCTATTGATTCATTGAACCCGTTGCTTAAAAGCTTTCCCTGGGGTGAATTTCACACTCTTGGAAGCCGGGATGTTAATCTTTTCTCCTGTCCTCGGGTTGCGACCTTCCCGTGCAGCTCTTTCAACAACCTTAAAGCTCCCGAAACCTATGAGTGAAACAGAATCTTCCTTCTCCAAAGCAGACGAAATACCCTCAAGGACAGCATTAAGTGTTTCACCTGCAACTTTTTGGGTGATACCTGCCTTATCTGAAACAAACCTTACTAAATCTTCCTTTTTCATTCTTTTCCTCCTTGCTTAGATTTTGTCTAAATTGTTTTCTTTCACTGTCTAGACGTTTTCGACGGCGGCATTCGCTTATTTTTTTTTACAGCCCTCTTGGCTTTAGTCCTCGGAAAAGGCCGTCCTTCTTCAGCACTTTTCTGCACTCTCATGGCCTGCTGAAGGTCAATGTGAAAATGGTTCTATTACGACTCTGTTATGTCCAGGTGGCGCTTACCAGGAGCGCCGCCCACCACCTCTGCCTCCTCCACTTCGACGGCCTTCGGGGCGAGGGCGAGCCTCATTAACATTAAGCGTTCGTCCCCTCAATTCTTTGTCGTTCAGACCAGTGATCGCTGACTCGCCTTCAGTTTTGGTGGGCATCTCAACGAATCCGAATCCTCTTGATTCGCCACTGTACCTGTCTTTAATGATTTTGACGGATGTGACTTCCCCGAAGGCTTCAAACGCCTGCCGCAAATCTTCTTCGGTGATCTCACGCGACAAATTGCCTACATAGATATTCATTTTGACCTCCTTAAAAACACTTCTCGGCGCACCTAAGTTGTGGTTCCGAGTTCTCCTTGGAATGTGAGCCAGACTGTGACATGCCGGACACGGTGACCGATTTGCAAATGTTGAACCTATTCGTCATCGCCAACATCATCCCACTGCTCTGGCAGAGCCTGAGGGCCGGGCCGTATCCCTGCAATATCCGGATCTTCATCACCAGTCCCCAGCCTTGCTTTAGTCCTACGCTCTTTAGCCTCTATCCGTCTAGCTTCTTTGGCTTTTTGCCTGTCCAGGCGCTTCATTTCCTTGTGACGTTTCTGAGGCGTTGGTCCCGACTTTTTTGCCATCTGCAACCTCTCTTGATTTTAGGCTTACATTTGCTCAACAAACAAGGCACTTCGCCTCACGTTGACGAAGTGCC
>DAOVEU010000094.1:0-6839 GCA_030668805.1 Desulfobacterales bacterium | reverse complement strand
CTGAAACCTGAACACTGAAACCTGAAACCCCAAACCTGGAGTGGTGAAAAAAAGTGTAAACTACTTTGTGGCGAAAATGAAGGATGCCAATTATTCGATGGATCCTTTCTTTTTATCCGTGGAAGACATCATGTTCTGAGGACCAAAACATTGTGAGATGGGATATTTCCTGTCGCAATCCCAGCAATAGACATCCTTTTCACCTTCAGACCATGAGATGTGTTTGTGCCCGCACGGGCACTGCTTGGGGTTATCGAATCGTAATTCTCTTTTCATGGCTCTTCGTATTTTTCGTAGAATTTCCACAGTAACGCCAACACCTAATGTCGTCTATCAGTGACATTTCGTGGTGCCAGCATTATTGATTCCCCGGCCACGGTTGCCGTTGATCATGGTCACCACGGTCTCGCCTTCCTTGATTTCTGCCTGCATGGCAGAGCGGATCACGCGCTCAATGAGCGGTACTCCCAGGATGGAGATGAGGGGTTTGCTATCACCCCTACGCCACAGCCTGCTGCCTTTGCTGGCGGCGATAATCAAGCATTTCATCCGGCTTCTTTTTCCAGGTTTCGTTAATAAAGGCCTCGGTCATCCGATAGGCTTCATCATCGGTGTATTGCCGGGGCGGGTGTTTCATGAAATAGGCTGACGGTCCGTACAGGATGCCGCCCTCACTCCGGTCCAGCGCCAGCTTGCTACAGCGGATGGCGTCAATGACAATACCGGCGGAATTGGGGGAATCCTTCCCTGAAAGGCGCAACTCCAGGTTCATGGGCACGTCACCGAACAGCTTGCCCTCCATGCGAATAAAGCATACCTTGTTATCCTTTTGCCAGGCCACATAGTCGCTGGGCCCGATGTGGATATTTTCGTCATCCAGCCGTTTGGCCGCAACCGACTGGACAGCCTCTGTTTTCGACTCTTTCTTGGAAAGGAGGCGGATGCGATTGAGCATGTTTAGGAAGTCGGTGTTGCCGCCAGTATTGAGCTGATAGGTGCGCTCCAGCGAGAGGAGAGCCACGGTTAACATCTGGAAAGCAATAACAGGTAGTTAGCAATCCATTAGGGGCATGGCCATCAATTGGCAGGCAGATCGCAACACTCCAGATACCGCATGGACCAATTTCTTATCTGTTTCTAGCCTGTTTGTCAAGCCGCTACAACAGTTCTGCTACAAAAGTTCCGTTTCTTTGCTTGTGATGTGTGGCAGACATAGTTGGCGGGGATGCTTCCTGGCCACGAGCCTCATTACTGTCATATTCCTTGGATAAGCTGTTTGCCACAATCTAAACAATACTTGTTTCTTTCACGTCGGTTTTTTGCGTGTTCCTCTTCAGTACACTTTTTGATAATCAGCTCTTCCTTGGCCTCATCTCTAATCATCGACCCTTGACTGCTTAAACAAGCTGAAGAGCAATGTCTATGTTTTCAATAATCCCGGATTGGACAAGCCTCACGACCGTAGCAACCGGTCTTGCCGACTCAACTGTTCGCGAAAATTCCAGTAGGTCACAGGCTGTCTCCTTTGCTGATGGCGGGTGGGCTGCTGCAATTTCCCCATTTGTAACAAAGTCTTACTCGGCAGGCAACCGGGTGTTGTCCAAAGAGGCGTATTTGGCTGGCCCGAGAGTCCCGGATGTTTGTTGAGCCAGCTCCCTGCAAGACGTTCCATATGAAGATAGGTCACCCATTTTGGAATGAACAAAATAACTGTCTCTGAAACTCTGCAAATATAACCTGGAGAATTGCCGTTGCTATGAATTTCTGCAACAGGTAAGGATTCCCTGTAATAGGGGTGGTGGGGATAATAGACGGTTATTGATTCTTGTTTTACTACTGCATCTTGCCTTCTTTGGTAAAGCTGATGATGCGCATTCGCCCCCGACATTCCTAACTTTTTCCACGGTGAGTACTATGTTTGCTTTGGCGCGATTCTCTATGTACTTATCAAATCGATCCAGCTTCTCACACGCATATGCCTTCAGAGCTTCTGAGGAAACAAGGTTTATGAAAGTCACCGACGTTTGCATGCTCATTACGTGTGTTTTGGGTCTGTTTTGTCTGTTTTGGGGTCAAGTCTACGGTTGACTCTTGCTGTTGGTTTTGATATGAGCGAGCTATGTCTAGGCCGTTAAGAATTGAATACCCTGGTGCATGGTATCATGTCATGAACCGTGGCCGAAGGGCTGAAGACGTATTTTTGGACAAAGAAGACTACGAGGGGTTTCTTGAGCTTCTCAAAGAATCCTCAGAGATGTGGAACGTAAGAATAGCAGCCTATTGTCTGATGTCCAATCATTATCATATGCTGATTCAAACGCCTGATGCGAATTTGTCCAGATTCATGCGTCATGTAAATGGTGTATACACCCAGCGATTCAACTGGTTCCACGGGTGTGACGGGCACTTATTTCGGGGGCGTTTCAAGTCGATCCTGGTGGACAAAGATGCTTATCTGTTACAGCTGGTAAGATATATTCACCGAAATCCTCTTGAGGCCGCAATAGTTGATAACCTTGACACCTATAAGTGGAGCAGCCATAAGGGGTATATATCCAGAGCAAAGAAGTGGGACTGGTTATCCAAGGACTTTGTGCTCTCCATGCTTACGAAAGACAAACGGCAACAGCGAAGGGCTTACAGACAGTTTATTGCGAAGGGAAACACGGAAGAAATGGTTCAGGTATTTGCAGGAAAAAGACTTCCTTGGCTGCTGGGAAGTGAGCGTTTCATGGATTGGGTGAAAGATAGATTTTTCAAAGGAAAGTATCATGAAGAAGTCCCTGATTCTAGAGGACTGGCCCCGGACAGGGAGAAGATAAAGAAGGAGGTTTGCCGGTTTTATCAAGTGAAGCAAGATGATCTCCTGAGATCTAAAAGAGGTGTCTTCAATGAACCAAGAAATGTGGCCATTTTTCTTTCCAGGCGTGTACGGGGCGATCGGTTGGATGAAATAGGTAGGGACTTTAATCTCAAGAGGTACAGCTCTGTTAGTACTGTCATAGAACAAACGAAAGCTCAGATATCAAGAGACCGGAAACTTAGGCAGCGGGTTGAAAAACTGAAGGCTTTTCTAACTAAGAGTCAACCGTAGACTTGACCCCAAAGGGCCCGACCCCAAAGGGCCCCAAAGGGCCGTATTATGATAGTAATCCTCTCCGGCTGTCGAATAACCGTTGTATGTGGCAGCCCACTTGCCCTTGCCCTCAAACCGCTTGCCTTTGAAGAAAATCTCCAAAGGCAACTCTTCACCCGGCTTCAATTTGGTTGGGTCCTGAACAGGTATCAGTTCAAGTTGGAAACCAACGGGCCCTGGAACGTTATCAGAAGGCTTTTCACATACCACATAAGCTTTTGTAGATTGGAGAGTTAGAACGCTGAGTATGATATCTTCAACCTCGGGCAAGTCGATCTTCGCTTTGGCGACATGATGAGTCTTGCCGTCCTTATCCTTGTAAACCGTGTAATAGCCTGGATTCGTTTCCGCAGCCAGACAGTACGTACCCGCCTGATCGTACTTGATAAGGTAGGAATGCAGGCTTTTCTCTTCCCTTATTTGTATCTCCTTGCTACCACCCTCAGGGTCAAGCACCTTGATGTAACGGAGCTTATTTCCAGAGATAGCATCATCCAGAGGAAGATAATGCCCCCAGCCAAAGAACATCGGCTTGACAAGGCCTTTTTTAACCTTGTAACGGGATGACTGGATCCAAAGGGTATGAGCCGAGGCAGCCTGAGTCAAGAGAGCGATCATAACCATAGCCACAACCCAGCCTAACAACCTGCAACTAAAAGTGTGACTCATAGTATCTCCTTCCTTAAAAGCTTCAGATTCCTTGCCCTTGCTGGCATGAGGTTGCCAACATCCAACCGTCCGTCGTATAAACAAGGGTAAATAGAACCGTCTCTGACTTATTATCCTGGTACGTCAATTTTACCATGGCAGTGGCCTTGAGGAATTCGCTAACGTGGACCCACAAAACGTTGGTGCTTTCTAAACCATCTGCCTCGTTAACGGCCTTTAGGTGATCAAAGATGACCCTTTGGGCGGTCTCTTTTGTTATTGTATGGGCATCATCGCCGTGAACGACAGGGCACAAGAAAAGGACAAGACTAAGAGAAAGTGACCCCAATTACTCCTACACAATTGTCTTTGTCAACATCATACATAAATGCGACCAGCCAGCCGATGTAGGAAGCTACTAGGGGATACCTTTGAATCGGGTCGGACATACCTTTGAATCGGGTCGGACCACGCCAACTATCAGACATTACAACACAAAACGTCAGATTTTGTGCAAAATAAGGGCTTAGAGTAGAGTGGCATTTTTGGGGCTGAAATCAACCTCTTAAGAAAAGTGGGGAACTGGGATAAGCCATTCGCCTCGCGCAAGAACTGACCTCAAGCCCCGTCCAGAAGAATGTTCAACTTCTTTTACGAACCGTCATCGGATCCGTCACAGCCCTCTGATAGAAATTAGCCACAGACCGACCCCGGTACGGTCATTCTTCCCTACAGGGCAGGCGCAGACGAGCACACACAGAAACTGACAATGGCTCCGCGGCGGAACCGAAAAAAGCCAAGACGAACAGGTTGTTGCCGAAACTGTCGCCGGGTGATATACACGGGGAAAATACCGATAATTCTTTGGACTGGATGAACCATGAATATTACCGAGCTTCTCAACAGTGCCGAGGGAAAGACGCTTGAGTTTAAGCGCGACCTTTCGTCGATGAAGCGTAACCGTTCACGGGTTCACGGTTCAGAGGTTCAGGGTTCACCGAAAATCTGAACCCGAGCTTTTCGTGTGTATGCCTTTTCACGATTCATTTGATAGGAAATTCAAAGATACTATATGTGTCGCAGCGAAAAAGGCAGGCTTTGATAAGCCAGAAAGAGTAAAAGTTCAACGTACTTTACGAATTAGGTATTGCAACTGCTATAGGTGCTTGGGCTATACGGTGGAGTGATTTTAGGGTTAATAATTTCAATTTTTTCGAAAAGGTGGTGGAGAAGATATGGGAGATAAAGGTAAGAAGGATAAAGCGAAAAAAGTAAAACAAACAAACACAAAAAAAGACGCAAAAAAGGAAGCAAAAAAGAAAAAACAAGAAAAACAATAGGTAAAACGCTATGAGAGACAACAGGGTACACTCTTGACAAGCATAGGCACCAGTCAAGAATGTAGCACTGACCCCAAAGTTCAAGCTGAGTCAAGGGAGGAAGGTTTCTAAGTGGTTTCAGTAAGGTGGTTCATGAATAATCAAAGTCCCAAGCCCTTCATCATCCCCCTCTTCATTCCCAACATGGGGTGTCCGCACCGGTGCGTATTCTGTAATCAGACGTCGATTACGGGTCAGGAACATACCAGACTTTCGGTGCAACAGGTCCAAGAGACGATATCCCGGTTCCTGGGGTTCAAGGGGCATCACCGGGGCCGGGTAGAGGTGGCCTTCTATGGAGGGACTTTTCTTGGACTGCCAAAATCTTACCAGCAGTCTCTTTTGGATGAGGCCCAAGGGTTTGTTGAAAAGGGCCGGGTGGACAGCATCCGCTTTTCCACTCGACCAGATACCATCACAAGCGACGTACTAAAGGCCTTGACTCCCTATACGGTTGGAGTGGTTGAGGTGGGAGCCCAGTCCATGGATGACACTGTGCTTTCCCTGAGCCGACGCGGTCACACAGCAGAGGATACAAGAAATGCGGTCAAACTCCTGAAAGATCATGGTCTAAGGATAGGCCTTCAGATTATGCCCGGTCTTCCAGGAGACACCCCGGAATCGATCCTCGAGACCGGTCGAACAGTGGCTGATCTCAAGCCAGATTTCGTACGCATCTATCCTACGGTTGTGGTGAAAAACACGGTCCTTGAAAAGTGGTACGGTTCGGGTCGGTTCAAACCACTTTCTCTTGCCGATGCAGTAGAGCTGACCAAAAGGCTCTATCTCCTTTTTGAAGCCCGGGCCATATCCGTGATCCGGATGGGACTCCAGGCCAGCGGGAGCCTGTTAGAACCGGGCGCTGTAGTTGCCGGCCCGTTTCATCCGGCATTCGGGCACCTGGTTCATTCGGCCATTTTTCTTGACCTTGCAGCCCGAGAGCTTGAGATGCAAAAGACGCTATCCAAGCGGATTATCCTAAGAGTTCGTCCCCGTGAGCTTCCCAAGGTGAAAGGCCTAAGCAATCACAACATCAAGCAGCTCATCCAGCGATTCGACCTCAAGGAACTTCGCGTCGTGCCGGATCCAACGGTTCGTGAAAATACCGTAAGAGTTGAAAACTCGCTAACTTAATGTCTCGGGGTTTCTACAACTGGTTGTAATCATTTATCTTTCAGTGGCGCTTTTCTGTGCCATCAATATGGAATAATGGAATAGTGGAATAATGGAATGTTGGGGATAAAAAGCCGAAAAGAATCATTTTTAAATTGTTTTCATTCCTCTTGACCCATCATTCCACCATTCCATCATTCCACCATTCCAATTGCGGAGCGAAGCGGAGCTAAGTTCGTTATTTATGTTTTGGCTTGTCCGGGTTAGGACTTTGCCAGCTTTTTTGCGTATTCTGTGGCCTCGATCCCTGCCACACACCCTTCGCCCACAGCCTTGGCTATTTGCCATGGCTGGCCGGTAATATCCCCAGCCGCATATAGGCCGGGTATGTTGGTTTCCTGTTTCCTGTTGGTTTCAATAAAGCTTACGGTTTCTGCATCAAACATGGCCCCGAGGTTGGCCGCCAGCTCCAGGGCACCTTTTGCTCCCAGCTCAACAAAGATACCGTTTACCTTGATGGTCTCACCATTTTTCAGCAATACCTCTTCTACCTCGTTCGTTCC
>DAOVEU010000175.1:0-5151 GCA_030668805.1 Desulfobacterales bacterium | reverse complement strand
TTCTCGAGGGCTGTCCTTGATAAGGATGAACCCGTCGTTTAGTTCGAAGCGGCTGCGCTTTGCAGCCTTCACAACGTCAAAATCCGGCAGCTTGTAGCCCGGGTTTTTCTTTTTGAACTTCTCGAGGTTTTTTTCTATTTCGTGTGGAAAAAATTCCTCGGCAAGCTTAAAAATCTTTTCGCGAAGCTTCTCTGCTGCGAGGATGGCTGCGTTACAGGCCATAAACGCGCCGCGGCTTGCGTGGGTTCCCACATCCCATGGACATGTGGCTGTGTCTGTAGGATTGATGAATACCTTCTCGGGGCGAACACCCAAAGCTTCGGCAACTGCCAGGGTCAAGACGGAATGCATTCCTTGTCCCATCTCCACCCCGCCGTGGTAAACGTACACATTGCCAAAGTCATCCAGCTTCAAAATCATGCCGCTGGCATCAGATCGATAAATGCGTGCGCCGCCGCCTACGTGAATTAGAGAAGCCATGCCCACACCGCGGCACTTCACCTTTTTATACTTTTTTTTCCAATCTAGCTTCTTGGCGACACTTTCCAGGCATTCTTTGAGACCACAAGTGCTTACCTTCAACCCCATAGGAGTGGTTTCTCTAGGCTTATTGCAGTTGATCATCCGAAAGTCGAACGGATCGATCCCGGCTTCTTTGGCTAGCTCATCCATGTTGCTTTCCAGGGCCCATGTGAGTTCTGGGTTGCCGTAGCCGCGCATTGCTTGACAATAAGTGTTGTTAGTATACACGAGCTGGGCGTCAAAGTAGACACTGGGGACGCGATAGAGGGAAGTTGTTGGGATCATCATGACAGTTGGGTAAGTCGCTCCCCAGGACGTATAGGCTCCATTATCTAGAAGTACTTCAACATGACGGAAAGTAAGCTTGCCGTTATGGTCACAACCCTGGATGATTTTAGTGTTAGTTGATTGTCTGGGTGAAAGGTTGGTGAACTCCTCGTCTCGGGTATACAAGATCTTCACCGGCCGCCCCGTCTGAAAAGCCAGAAGAATGGCGATGTATTCGTAGGCGTGAGTGTCGAGGCCCGACCCAAATGCTCCGCCAAGAGTGGGTACAATGATCCGGGTGTTTTTTCCGTGCAGCCCCATTTCAGAAAGTGCTCGATTGAAGTCACGCTGCGCCAGAAAAGGGATCTGGGTCTTAGCCCAGAGGGTAAGATTATTGTTCATATCGAACTCGGCGATGCATCCTGCCGTCCCCATGCAGCATTGTTGGACCAGGGGAGTTGAGTACTCTCCTTCAGCCAGATAATTGGACTTACGCTTTCCGGCTTCTATATCACCGGACTCGTGATGGAACCGCAAGGGGAGCTGGTTGTCAGTTTTGGGGCGTCCCTGTGAATCAGTCTCATGAACGAGAGGCGCACCTTTTTTCATTGCCTCATGTGGGCAGAAAACGCCAGGCAAAGGTTCGTACTCCACCTCTATCATTTCCACTGCCTCCGCAGCAATATCTGGATCGATAGCAGCAACTGCCGCAATCTCGTCTCTGTACTGGCGTACCTTGTCTTTCTTCAGAGTGAAGTTGTCTCGAAGGAGGCCGAAGCGGATTTCGGGAGTATTAACTGCAGTAATCACTCCCTTGACGCCAGCAAGGCGCTCGGCCTTGGAGGTGTCGATGTGCTTTATCCTTGCATGAGGGTAGTTGCTGAACTTAATCTTTCCGTACAGCATGCCAGGGCGCTGAAGGTCATGGATGTAATGCGCTTTCCCTGCAGCCTTGTCTGGTGTGTCCGGTCTGGAAGCTTGTTTACCGATGTAACGGAAATCTGTCATGAGGTATCCTTTAGTTTGATTGCCGCCTGTTTAACCGCTTCAACAATCTGTACATAACCTGTGCAGCGGCAGAGATTGCCCAGTAAAGCGTCGCGGATTTCCTCATCTGATGGGTTTGGATTGGAATCGAGCAAGGCTTTTGCTGATATGATCATTCCCGGGGTGCAAAATCCGCATTGGATAGCTCCGCAATCCACAAATGCTTGCTGGATGGCAGAAAGCTTGTTTTTTAGATCCTGGAGACCCTCAATGGTTGTAATGTTCTTTCCTTCGGCCTCTAAGGCCGGATAAAGGCAGGAATTGATAGCCCTGCCGTCGACAATAACCGTGCAGGCTCCACACTCCCCTTCGCCACAGCCCTCCTTGGTTCCGGTCTGTCCCAGAGGTCCTCGAAGCATGTCAATAAGACGAGAATGCCCATCGACCGATACAGTTACTTCTGAACCATTGAGAATGAAAGAAATTTCTGTCTTCATGCTTGGCTCTATCCCAGAACCTTCTCGAAAGCACGCCTCACCAACACACTAGCAATCTGCCGGCGGTATTCCTTGGTAGCGCGGACATCGGTAATGGGAGATATGCTGTCTGCTGCCAGTTGTTGAACTTGGATCACTAATTCCTTAGATATAATAGCACCTTCGAGCAGTGCCTCCACCTTCAGAAGACGCAGCGGCACCGAAGCAACAGATCCAACAGCAAGGCGTACCTTGCAGCATCTTTCTCCTTCTGTCTCCAGGAGCAAAGCGACACTAACTACGGCCAAGTCCATTTTCACTCGACCCTTCTTCAGGAATGTCGCTTTTGCGTTTAACTGGGTAGGCTCTAAAAGAATATCTGTCAAGATTTCATCGGGAGCGAGGCAAGACTCACCAGGGCCCAGAAAGAATTCATTGAGTGGAATCTCCCTGCTTGTCTTGGCGCTTTTGAGGCGAACTTTTGCCTCCAAAACAAGCAGCGGGATGGCCATATCAGCGCATGGGGAGCAGTTGCAGAGGTTTCCTCCGATTGTGGCGACATTGCGGATCTGAACGCTGCCAAGACTCTTGGCCGCTTCCACAAGCACAGGATACTTGTGCCGCAGTGACGGATGTTGGATTATATCGCTGATAGTGGTCAGGGCACCGATTCTGGTAACTTCACCTACCTCCACTCCGGTAAGTTCGGGGATGGACCGGAGAGAAACCAGTGCTTTCGGACAAAGCTCTTGATTCTTAATCTGTACCATGAGATCTGTCCCGCCCGATATGAATCGGGCACCTGGTGTCTTTTCTTTTAGTTCCCAAACTTCATTCAGTGATCGAGGTTTGAAGTAATCAAAACCTCTCACGCCACTACTCCCTGTTCTCTGAGAGAAACAATCTCTGAAGAGGACAGTCCTATTTCAATAAGAAGAGCATCGGTCTGCTCACCGTAGGCTGGAGCAAAGGGAAGAGTTCTGTTGATTTGTTCAAGATGATCCGTATTTACTGCAGGAGGGGGCAGCCGCACGATGCGGCCATCAGGAGCAGTAGTTTTTAGAGCAAAGGATGATATAAAAGGAAGATCAGCTACTTCTTCTATAGGAGTGATTGGGGAATGGGGTATTGCGGCACTGGCCAGCAACTCGGAGACCTCGGCAGATGGGAATTTTTGGGTGATTGCTTCGATGGCGGAGTGGAGTTCTGATTTGTCCTTTCGACGCCCTTCGTTAGTAGAGAAGCGCTTCTGGTCAAGGGAAGCGAACATGGGTTTCTTGACGATCCGACTCCACTGTGCATCGCTTCCTATGGCCATATAAATGAAGCCATCTTTGGTTTTGTAAGCATTAACAGGAATGAACTGACGGTGTTCATTGCCCGATCGTTTCAGCTCTGAGGGAGGACTGTCCATATCCAGCATAGGGAGGAAGGTGTGTAACCATGAAACAGCTGCCCGGGCCATGGATATGTCGATTTGCTTTCCCCTACCGGTTTCATTTCGCTCCATCAAGGCCAGGATGATCTGGACAAAAGCCTCGTCCCCTGCTTTAAGGTCCACTAAAGGCGGTCCGCACTGAAGCGGCGGGCCATCGGGGTGTCCAGTGAGATCCATATATCCGCAAAGCGCCTGCATGACAGGATCATATCCCGGAACATCGGGATGCGCTAATCCCATGGCGGAGATACAGCACCAGATGAGATCTTCCTTCTCCTGGCTTAAGTTTTCATAGTCTATGCCGAGCCGTTTGTGGCGTGCAGGCATGGTATTGGTGCAAAACACATCTGCCTGAAGCTCTTTGATAAGGCGTTTTAGAAGCGCCTGTCCGTCCACCTGTTTGAGGTCGATGGCAATGGTTTCTTTGCCCACATTAGGAGCCACGAAGTAGCTGTGCCGATCTTCACCGGCTACTGGTCGGCCGATGTAACGGTTGGGATCGCCCTTGGATTTTCGTCCCGGAACAGGTGTCGGCTCAACCTTGATAACGCGCCAGCCCAGGTGTACAAACCGCAGCGTTGCGTAGGTCATAGTTAGAGCTTGCTCTACGCTGAGTACGACTTGGGGCCTCAAGGTTCTTCCTCCTTTAAAATTGACCGCTTAAGCACAACTGATAGAAATTTGGCTTTTTGGGTTGAAAAGGTTTTTTTCACGTTTAAGATTATAGCATTTCTAAAAAACAAAAAAAAACTCAATATAGGCATCTCAATTTCTCTCCGCTTTTTTTGCCTTGAAAATTAAATATTTTTTAATATAATCATTCTTGGGCAGAATAATTAGGTTCAAATGCTCAAAGCCTATTAAGTAAAGAGTCAAGAGTCAGGAGTAAAAAGTATTTATGGTATAATTTTTCTTCTTTCTCATTACTGTTTACTTATTATTAGAAAGGAGAATATGTATGCTACCTGGAGAAAAGAAATACCCGAATATCTTTAGCCCTATTCAGATAGGGAAGCTGTGGGCAAAAAATCGAATCAAGTATGCCTCTACTGAGACAAACTATAATTATAGCGATGGCTTTATTTCAGAGAAGGAACTTGCCTATATAGAAGCACATGCTCGAGGAGGTTCGGGAATCGTGACAACTCAAGGGGCCTACACTGACCCGAGAGGTGAAGGCCAGGGGTATGTGGGCATGATGGGAATCTGGGATGACAAGTTTATCCCTGGTTTGAAGAAAATGGCTGATGTGATCCATAAGGGCGATTCACTGGCCTGTCTTCAATTGATGCACTGCGGCCGGGTTGGCGGGATCAATCTTCCTTATACTGTCGGACCTTCTGCGATCCGGCAAAGACTGCGCCGGTTCCGCCCTCAGAGGAAAATGAGCATACCTGAGGTTGAAGAATGTATTCAAGAACACATTGACGGCGCCCGGAGGGCTGTTGAAGCAGGTTACGA
>DAOVEU010000224.1:0-4350 GCA_030668805.1 Desulfobacterales bacterium | reverse complement strand
TGTACAAGCCGGGCAAGGAGATGGCTACGCGCATTGAGTTCCGCTCGCCTGATCCAACCTGCAATCCGTATCTGGCCTTTGCCGTAATGCTGGCTGCCGGGTTAAAGGGAGTTGAAGAGAACTACGCGCTTCCAGACCCGGCGGAGGAGGATATCTACGAAATGGATGCGGCGGCGCGAGAGCGGGTCGGCATTGACTCACTGCCAGGAAACCTTTTTGAAGCGATTCAGGAGGTGGAAAAGAGCGAGTTGGTGCGCGAGACGCTAGGCGATCACATTTTCAACAAATTTGTCGAAAACAAAAAGATCGAGTGGGATTGCTACCGCACCCATGTGAGCCAGTATGAAATTGAAAAGTACCTGCCTATTATGTAGAAAAGCTATCATCTCGCCCGCTCCGCTCGAGAGCGCAGAGATCACAGAGATGACTCTTATCAAAAACTCTGTGGCTCCGCGGGCTCTGCCTGCCCCGTAGGTGGGGACCATCGTACCGGGGTGAGAGATAAGGATCTCCAAGATTAGCAGAAGGGACATTGTTCGCTGTTATGAAGATTGCTTTAGCTCAAATCAATCCCACCATATTGATCGTAACGAATACAACCGACACCAGGCCCCTCCAGGGTTGAAGGTCACCACAAAGTTCTTTCCCCTCTTTTTTGACATTGACAGTCCCGACCAGAAGCGAGTATACTTACCTCCATCGCAAAATACTCGCTTGTATTTTTTGATGGAGGTAAAATTGGTTGATTATCTACCCAGGTATATCGAAAAAAATGTATCCGACGATCTAGAACGCAAGATGGTCTTTGTCGGTGGGCCGCGACAAACCGGAAAAACCACGATGGCAAAGCAGCTTTGTCATGAGGCGGGATTTGACACAAAATCGCGTTATTTGAACTGGGATGCGCCAGAGGACAGGGAGAATATTCTTGTTGAACGATTTCCCACAGGGCCTGGATATCTGGTTCTCGATGAAATTCACAAGTATTCGCGATGGCGGCAGGTGGTAAAAGGCCTGTATGACAAACGCGGCGATGAACTTCAAATCCTTGTTACCGGCAGCGCACGGCTTGACTATTACCGTCGTGGCGGCGATTCTCTTCAGGGGCGATATCATTTTTTCCGGCTTTTCCCGTTAACGTATGCCGAACTGGCCATGCCAGCACCATCAACGCTGCGGGATCTTCTGGTCTATGGCGGATTTCCCGAACCATTCATGCTGCAGTCGGAGACAGAGAGCAAGCGATGGAGCAGAGAATACCGTTCACGAATTGTCAGGGAAGAACTAGCCGATCTTGAGAACGTTCGGGATCTGGGCATTATTGAAAAAATGGTACTCCATCTTCCTGAACTAGTCGGTTCTCCACTCTCAATCAATGCGCTGAGAGAAGACTTGCAGGTCTCACATCAATCCGTGTCGCGGTGGATTGGCATGCTTGAAAATCTCTATATGCTTTTCCGGATATATCCTTTTGGAGCACCCAGGATAAGGGCAGTCAAAAAGGAGCCAAAGCACTATCATCTTGACTGGACAGTGGTCAAGGATACGGGAAAGCGATTTGAAAACCTTGTGGCCTGTCATCTTCTCAAATGGTGTTTCTTTCTGCAGGATACCGAAGGCCGGGACATAGAGCTTCGCTATTTCAGGGATGTAGACAGACGAGAGGTGGATTTCGTTATTGTTGAAGATGGAGATCCTGTTCATTTTATTGAATGCAAAAAATCTGGCAAGAATATCAGCCGGCCACTCAACTATTTGAAGGTTCGCTTCCCTTCCGTACAGGCTACACAGGTATCACTTGAGAATGATATTGATCTGATCACAAAGGAAGGTATCAGGCAATGTTCAGCCCATTTGTTTCTTTCGGATCTTGTGTAAGAAACTGAATACCAGGCTCCCTTCGATCCCACCCCTGAAAACACTCATCCATCCAGTCGCTTGACGGAAATGTGGCCCAAGAGCTTGACAGAATTGGTGATATCCATTACAAATCTATGAAAAAATCGTCTCGTGGCCGATTATAGATGGCAAGCGATTAACACTTTCGCATCTTTCGCATTACTGAGCGATGCCCCCATATCTTGTGTGCTATCCTCTGACCGGTACTGACCCATAACACCGAATCCGGTCACAATCTTCCCACCTGCCAGCTTACCGCACCCACGGGGTCCTGTTACTTTCAATGCTCACAAGTGGCATTTCTTTTCACAAAGTATAACCTTAATTACCCAATATTTTGGATTTGGTTTTTACGGTGGCATGGGCTAACTATTCGGAAACTTAAGGATATTGTCTTGTCAGCCTATCTTGGCATGGTGCTTGATATAGAGTAACATGAACCGCTCGTGATAGTTGGAGTTGCAATTTATGTCTTTGTTAATTGAATACCTTATGTAGATACTACGAAATCTTCATTTACAGTTGGCTTGCCTGGTTTACCGGAATTGGGGTGCAGATTTGCAGGCTCATAAAGCCAGCAAGCTAACTACGACCATACTCGTGCTCCGCTCTGGTGCAAACAAATACCTAACCTAATTCCAGAATGCCGGGTGCCGAGGAGGAGGGATGGGTTGTCATGGCATCGAATTTCAAGATCTCTGCCCACCGAAACAGTGAAAACCTATACCTAAGATTGGTAGGGGATTTCGATGGAACGTCGGCTTGCGAACTCCTTAATGTGATGAAGCAAGAATGCCAGGGTGCAGAGAGAGTATTTATCAACCCCAGTGGTCTGGGGAAGATCTATCCTTTTGGCCATGATACGTTTCAAAACAACCTTTACGTCCTGAAAGACCGACCCATTCGCCTTGTATTTACAGGCGAGAATGCCACCGAAATAGTCCCGGAACGGAACAAGTTCTTCTGAATCTCACCGTGCCATGACATGGCGCCAGAGGCTATGTTTGAGGAAAAGAGGGCTTTGATTCAACGTATCTCAGAGCATACAACGGGCACAAATTGAACCAACTTACGGAAATCTTAATACAGCGCTTGGAAAAGAAGGGGGTTGAACAAACCGCAATCCCCGGGTTTATCAGGAACTTGGCTAATATCATCTCGGTTACTCCTCATATGAACCTGCGGGAAGTAAATAGAAGATTACATTTGTTGGGCTGGACTGATTTTGAATTGGATGATCATACCTTGCAGTTGACCATAGCGAGTTTTGAAGTCGAGGCCTTGAAAAGTTCGGGAAATGAACCAGGCTGCTGGTTTGATACAAATTGTCGCCGGGACTGACACTCTGCCTGTTGCAAGTCGAAGGTGGCGGCGGTAATCAATTCTCCGCCAGTTGTGCCATCCTGACTCAACTTAATCAAGGATGAATAGCGATGAGTTTCAATCCCCTTCATGTACATTGCCGACTCGCGGATAGGGGATTGAACAAGAGATCTTCTCTTTCAATATGCTCCTGCTTGGCTCTGGTTTAATCGGGCTTGCAGGGTTCATGAGGAAGAAGCTTAGAGGTTAGTGAATCCACAGTCAGCGTAGTTGTTAGATATCCAGAGAAAGGTGGCGTTTCTGGTGCGTAACTTGTATCATGACAAGACAAAAGAGGTGGATGAGCGAAGGAAACATAAGCGATTCCGGGTCCAGAATGGTGCATTTGCTGTGTTCACGGCTTTTTCTTGGCCCCATTCCACCCAAAAACTTGGTCAGATTATAGATTTAGACATGGGCGGGCTTGCGTTTAGTTATATTGCTAGCGAAGAGCCGTCAAACGGATCACTTGAGTTAAGTATATTCTTGGCCGAGAACAGGTTTTATTTGCGCAACATACCCTTTGAAACCATTTCGGATGTCGAAACCAAGAAAGTCCCTTTCAGTTCCATAACTATGAAACGAAGTGGAGTGCAATTTGGAGAGCTAACGCCCAATCAGATATCTCAACTGAAATATTTCATCTCGAACCACACAATAGGTTAGGTGGAAATTCAAGAGATAGGTCAATATTCGATTGTCAAAGATAAAGGCAGAGTTAGAAACATCTTCGCCTTTATCAAATTTGTGGCAAGGTTTTATAGTCACGGAGGTTTTTGTCATGCCATTGCCGTTGGGTCATGCAGCTATTGGGTTAACCACCCATGACGTATGTTCTAAGAATAATACGACTTTTAGTCAGTGGAAGGTTGTTGTTTTTGTCGCGGTTTTAGCGAATTTGCCGGATATGGATGTTGTAATTGGCCTTATTTTCCAAGGGAATGGATCTGTTTTCCACCGGGGGCCCACTCATAGCCTGTTCTTTGCTTTGTTTATGGGATTTCTTGCATCCATCGCCTGGAAATTCTGGTCACAAGTTCCCAAGATGAGTTTCGGAACCTGCTTTCTGGTGATTCTGTCTCATGTGTT
>DAOVEU010000319.1:0-3385 GCA_030668805.1 Desulfobacterales bacterium | reverse complement strand
CTGGACAGGCTTTGATGAAGAGAAACCAATCGGCTTTGACGAAACGGGTTCCAGGGCTGCCAGTCCCATTTGGCTCGAGTTTATGCAGACAATCCTCAAGGACAAGCCTGTACAGGTCTTCCAGGTGCCGGATGGTGTGGTTTTTGCCAAGATAGATGCAGAGACAGGACTCCTGGCAGTTCCCGAATCAAAGCAGACCGTCTTTGAATGTTTCAAGGAAGGAACGGTCCCTACCGAATACACGAAAAAGCCTGGTTCTATCACTGAGCCGGGTCAATTCTTCAAATCAGATATGTAAGAGGCCTGCGGCCTACTGTTAGCTTGTAGCCAGTAGCTATTAGCTGAATCGAAAAAAACCGATCGAAAAAGAGGCATCCTTCATTTGCCAGTTTACGCTTTTTTGTCATTTCGAGCGAAGCGAGAAATCTTTAAGCGTTTGGTTTATAAGATTTGTAACCGTTCACAGGGGCTGCCATGCCCTGTGTCATTGCGAGCGGAGCGAAGCAATCTCATGGTTCACGCCTCGGAGATTGCTTCGTCGCTACGCTCCTCGCAATGACAAGAAGAAACATCCGTGAACGGTTACAAATAAAAATAATCTTGTTCATCCTGTCTATCCTGTCTAATTTTTTTGTCCTGTACTTAGCTAAACGACTGAGAAGGTAAATGCCGTGACCAAACAATTCACCATATTGATCGCAGACCGCAACCCCCACGTTCGGGAGTTTTTGCGTCGCGAGTTCATGGCAGAGGGCTACCGCGTCCGGACCGCCAAGGATGGCCGTGAGGTGGTGAGGATGACTCATGCTGATGAGCCTCCGGAGCTCCTGATCTTAGACCTGGACATGCCTTATGTGAGCGGACTGGCAATATTGGAGGAACTCCAGAACCGGAAGTCTCCTCTACCAGTAGTGGTCCACACCTTCCTTACGGAGCATGCAAAGCACCCGGCGGTCCAAAGGGCGGCAGGTTTTTGGGAGAAGCGCGGCAATAATATTGACGGCTTTAAGGCAACTGTCGCACAGGTGCTGAGAAAGTGCTATCCTCATCGGTTTGAGGCGGAGTTTCGTTAGAAAGCACACGTTGATTTCTCCGTGGGTAAGGGCTGGCGCAAAAATAAGTTGGCAGAATTGGCGCTCAGATTTGGGTCAGATTTGGCCGATCCGATTGAGCAAAACCACAGGAATAGCAAGCTATTTCGCGGATTTTGCGAATGAGTATCGGTCAAAGATGGCCTGAAGCTGAGATGCCAAAATGGTAAGTTATTTTTGCGCCAGCCCTAACCACTTCCCAAAATATGAATTGTTTTTTTCTCCCGATTAGGGTAATAGATGCACGTACAGACAATTCGGGAAGGGAGGTGGGAAAGATTAGGACTGGAGGCGGCTATGAGGAGGGGGATCATGCCCTGGCAAACCGAAACACATAAAGAACCAAACAAAAAAAGGAGGTGCAAGCGATGGCGGAAATAAAGAAGATTCTTTTCCCTTGTGATTTGACAGAAAACTCGTCAAAGATTCTCCCCTATGTTTTGTCGGTTTCTGAGAAATGCAACAGCATGATTTATCTGCTTCATGTTGTACAAGACCTTCACAGGTGGGGCAAAGTGTACATTCCCCATGCTTCCATGAATACGTTTCAAAACGAAGCCCTGGAAGGAGCTGAAAAGGCCCTGGACAGGGTTTGCGACGAACAGTTGGAAAGCTGTCCCAACTTTCAAAGAAGGATCGTTTCCGGGGACCCGGCCACGGAAATTCTGAAGACTATTAAGACCGAAGATATAGACCTGGTAGTCATGGGAACACACGGCCGCAAGGGATTGGAGCACACGATCTTTGGGAGCGTGGCCGAGAATGTGGTGAAGAAATCCCCCGTTCCTGTGATGACTGTTAATCCTTATAAGGTTAAATAACTCTTTGTCCAAATGGGCATGATCTTGTGTAACCACTTTCAACGATTGAAATCCGAACATGTAAAAAAATGCCACCTGTGCGGTTGCATGAAAATTCCCCCTTTATAACCCGTTGAGGCCGTTAGCCGGGCCAAGCGCAAAGTAGCGTGGGGGCTCTGCCCCCCACAATATGTGCCCCACAGAGGGGGCACGCTACGGAGTATCAATGTGTGGAGCATGTTCAACAAGCCAACGGGCTCAACAGGGCAACACACTAACCGCACAGGTCGAAAGAATGTGATGCGTCAGGAGGTATACGATGAAAAAGGCGAGCTGTTTCACAGTGATCTTCTTAACCGTCGTTTTGACCATCTGTCTGTTTGGTACGCAAGGCACAGCAGGTGAGAAGATCTACCAAATGAAGGGTGAAATAACGGCTATTGAGTCGGCTTACAACACGGTGGTCATCGAGGTCCCCATGGGAAAAAGGATGTTTACGGTAGCCGGGCCACTCTCGTCCGAGGCTATTTTGAAAAGGGGTGGACAGTGTGTAGGCTTGACAGATTTTGTGGTGGGTGATCAGGTTACGGTCAAATGGAGAGGTACAGATAAAGGGCATATCATTGAAATGCTCAAAGGCAATTAGACAAAAAAGCAAAACAAGGAGGTCATCATGAAAGCATTTAAGCAGATACTTTTCCCGATTGACTTTTCACAATGTTCCGAAAAGGTTTTCCCCTTTGCGCTCGAAATGGCTCAAAAATTTGATGCAAAACTTCATCTCCTATTCGTGGCAAGGGATATATCTTACCTGACAATGCTTGCCATTCCGCGCGATCGGTTGATGAATACCTCGACCGAAATCGCCAGCGCAGGAGAAAACCAGATGAAGGCGTTTTGCGACAAACAGTTGAGCGGTTTTCCCAACCATGAGACCAAAGTGGTGATCGGGGACCCCGCAGAGGAAATTGTGAAATTTGCCGATGAACAGGGCATTGACATGATCGTCATGGCTACCCACGGCAGAAAGGGCCTGGACCGCACTTTGATGGGCAGTGTTGCCGATCATGCAATCAAGAATGCCACTATGCCGGTCTTGACCATCAATCCCTTCAGGCTCAAAGTATAATAGGTGCATACGTAGGGAAAACAGTAACCGTTCATGGGTTCAATGGTTCAGGGGTTCAGTTAAAACAATAGAGGTCAGAGATCAGAGGTCTGATCTGATCTCTGCTTTGTCAGATTTGATCTCTCGTTCCAATCGGGCGGTGATAAACCCCGCCCCTACGTAGGGTCGGGATTTACTCCCGACCGAAAAGCACCACAAAGTCCCCCTTTTTTACCTGCCCGCCATTGCCAGGCAACGGAACTATCGACCATGTGCTGTCTGTGGCGGTGGGCGGCGGGGAGGGGGGCCCCCCGGCCCGCGCCGCGCGCGCAGGGGAGCGACAAATACGGCATAAACCGCCAATGGGGGGAGGTGTTTGGGGGTTT
>DAOVEU010000196.1:0-4846 GCA_030668805.1 Desulfobacterales bacterium | reverse complement strand
CGGTGACCCTCTTTGTCAGGAGATTCTCCTGCACAGGGATCACGCGGACACCGATTCCGGTTTTGCGGGTGAACGCGCGGGCAATACCCTGCTGGATTTCGAGTCGATCCGCTTCTACTTCCGTGGTCCAGAAGGTGATCTGGTTTTGGGCACCGGCCACGGGAAGGCCTATTGTGGCAAGCCAGAGAATGGTTAGAAGAGATAAGATCGTCCCTTTCACGGATAACACCCTCCTCCATTTTGGATTTTGGCCTCCGGCCCGTAGGGGCCTACGCCCCGGAGGGAGAACGCAAAGAGAATATAAATTACGAGAAGTTTTCTCTCCAGTATCTGCCAGCTATACATAAAGCGGATACAGCTCCTACGGACTCAATCAGCTCAGGTAGAGATATTCTTTCGTTAAATCCACCCAGATGTGGCCCGGTATAGATGGTGATATCTTGGACTCCTCTCTTGAAACCTTCTGTTTCGTTTTCAGAGCATCCCCTGTCTCCCAAGAACTTTCTGAACTCTTCATCTGACATTTCCTTTTGGTCTACAACCCTCAATACCTCCTCCATATAGCGATCTACACCCATCTCATCGATCATGCGGGAGGTAAGTTCATCGAAATCAAGAGGGACTTTCCCGGCAAATTCCGTTCCTACAAAGCCATGGTAATAACTAAGGGAAATCCCCTCGACCAGTTCCTCAAGGAATTGCTTGTCAAAAAGGTCTCGAGCATCCATTGGATTGCCTTGCCCGTCAAGTCCAATCCTCCCTCTGTCTTTGTTGCGAAAATAACTACCTGCGACCAACATCAGGCTGAATATCTGCGTACCAATATGGCGGTAAAGTGTTTGACTGAGGCCATTAAAGGCAATGAGGTGTTCAAAGTCCCTTATACCTGTGATACCAAAATTGGGATAGCAGCAGGAATCAAGCCACCTGTCGAGCCTTCCTCCTCGCGGCCATTCATATAAACCATGATCTGCTCTTCTGTGCCTTTGAACCCGGTTATGAAAAAGTGGAATCGGAGCAGAATGGACAATGCCTAAGAATGTCAGTTTTCCCAATAACCATGAATTTCTAAATATCACCTCCCTGAATCCTTCCATGGTCAGTCGTCTTTCCGTTCTATGCTCGTTGGGATAGGCAAAATAATCCTTATGGGCAATAAAGCCAATAGCATAACCCTCTGGATGGAGATCTGTTCCCTCGGGCATCCTTACTGGCATATTCTCTAACCTGAATAGATATCTTCCCTGAATCTTTATGGCCACGGGAATATCAAATCTAACAGGAAATGAATAGCCTCCCGAATATAAATGTTCCATCCAGACCGCTTCACGATATATGTATTGAACGGAATGTTCTGTGCGGGCCAATTTAACGACTAACAAACTGTCTTCTTTATCAATGGGAACAACTAAACTCCTTCCGATCAGTGCAGGGGCATCACAGTTCGTGATGCCATTTTCTTCCAGTATATCCTGCCACTTCACACGGGGTACATCCTCTATTGTCTCTTCACTGACCTGAGGGCCGTGAATGGAAATGGGAAGAGAACCAAGGGCACTGGCAGTTGCTCTTTGCGGATCTCCAGCGGCCGCGCCAAGCAGATTCTTTAAGGTAGTAATTGCCTCGTCAGCCATGGGTTCTGCAATGGTATGGACGATAATAGAAGTTAAGGCATCAGCAGCTTCCTTATACAGAAAGAAGGATTGCGTTTGACGAGAGAACCCTGAATTCCTAAGAACCCCCTCTAAGGCAAGGATTGTCTCTGACCTGATAATCTCGGGACGGATTCGGATAAGCTCTTGTAAATCACGAACAGCTAAATAAGTGGCCGTAAAATCCTCACCTTTTGTCTTTAGAGCGTTTTCTAGAGTAGTCCTCTCTCTTTCAAAATCCCGGGCATTCATCGTACGATCAACCCCACACTATACAGGATTTTGGATTGCGGATTGCGGATTGCGGATTGCGGATTTGAAAGAAGGTGAAACCGGCGAACGGTCAACGAACAACGAGTAACAAGTATCAAGCAGCCAGTACCCAGTATACAATCAGATCCGGCCCATTTTCCTGAGAATCCCGATTAGCACGCGGTAGAGATCTTCATGCTCTTTCTGGGATCGCTTCAGGAACTTATCAAACTCATCTACATTCTTCAGGTTGACTACCAGGTTTACACTATTATTAAAGGCCGTCATATTGTCAGCGGTCCTGAAGCCATTCCCCAGGAGGACCACAAAGATATTCCGCCGGGTGTTCATTGGAAGGTGCCCCAGGTATTGCAGCACATGGTTTGATTCAGGATTACCCCCTTCAAAGTTTTCATCCAACACCACTAAGTCAAAGACGCGGAATCGCATGTGCTTCATGGCATCCCGAGCCGATGCTGCCTCCATGACGTGGTAGCCCATCCGCTCGACGGTGGAACGTATCTTTTCTCTTACTCCCGCATCCTGCTCGCAGATCAAGGCCGCATGGACACCTTCCTCCACAAAATCAAACGGTTTTTCAGAGGCGTCATGCATGTCTGAGGCCCACTCATCAATACTCGTCTCAGGGGTTGAGGCCGATGTGGTTACCTCTATCTTACTCTTGCATTTTGGGCATTTGAGGAAAACCGTCTGGCCAGTGGGTAGCTTGTCATCCGGGATCTTAAATTTCGCGTTGCAGTTTTTGCACAGGACTTCCATTACTAAACTCCCTTAATAACTACTCAGGTTCAAAGTTCCAAGGTTCACCCTGGCCCAGACCCTGGCCCAGACCGGGTTTTTCTCTCCGTGACATTGTCCAGCTTCTGTCGCACCAGGGCGGGCCGGGTTTTTCTCTGCGGGGCATTCTCCGGCTTCTGTCGCGCCAGGGCGGGCGGTTCAAGGTTAGAGAGCGATGAAGAAAGTAGCCAACCGTGAACCGTGAACCGTGAACCTGACAACCTGAGTAGTTACCTCCCTTATAACTCTCCTTATTTCAGTTTGCGCTGTCTGCCTCTGTAGCCCGAATCGACTTCCAGCTTTTCAATATCGGTCGTTTTTTCTCCGCGGGCACTCTTGACCTGATCGATGCCTCGGCCTACCACCCCTCTGCGTGAAGCGTAAGCCATGGCGGTCTCCTGACTGATAAGACCTTTCTCGTAAAGTCCTATGATGTGCCGATCAAAGGTGCTCATGCCAAATGCCTCACCAGCCTCAATGATCTCATAAAAGGTCTTACCTTCGGACTCACCATGAAGAATCGTGTCTTGCACCCTGAGGTTTGTCCCCATGATCTCAAAAGCAGCCACGCGACCACCGCCAACTTTTGGAAGGAGCCTCTGGCAGACAATCCATCGGATAGTATCAGCCAATCGGATGCGGATCTGATTCTCCTCTTCAATGGCGAACATGCCAAGGATGCGATTGATAGTCTGGCCTGCATCCACCGTGTGGAGGGTAGTCATAACCAGGTGGCCTGTCTCCGCGGCACTCAACCCGATCTCCACGGTTTCCCTGTCGCGCATCTCGCCCACGAGGATAACCTTTGGGGCCTGTCGGAGGGCCGCACGCAACCCGCTGGCATAGGAATCAAAGTCGGTTCCCAGCTCCCGCTGATTAAATGTAGCCATTTTGTGAGGATGCTGATATTCAACGGGATCCTCCAGGGTTACCACATGAACCGATTTCTGTTCATTGATCTCATTAAGTATGGCGGCAAGGGAGGTTGATTTACCGCTTCCTGTCGCCCCGGTCACTAAGATAATGCCGTTCCTCTCCCCTGCCATCTTCGAAAAGGCCCCGGGCAGGCCCAGGTCCTTTAAGGTGGGGATTTTAGTCTCCAGTTTTCGCAAGACAATGGAATAATTGCCTCTCTGAGAAAAAATGTTTACCCGAAAACGGGCCTTGCCAGGGAGTTGATATGACAGGTCGCACGAGCCTTCGTTCAGGAGGGTCTCGGTCAGACGCATGTCCCGGTTGATCAGGTTCAAGGCGAAGACTTCGGTTTGAAAGGGAGTCAGTTCATTGAAGGGAGGCTCCAGATCAACCACGGTCAAAACGCCCGAGGTTTCTACCTGAAACGGCTTACCAACTGTTATGTTCAAGTCAGACACGTTCTGGCGGGAGTCAAGCATCCTGGTCATGATGTGGTCTATTTCCTGTTTTGTCATGGCATTTTCTCCCGTAATGCCAAACTGAAACTCGCGAATAAAAAAGTGGAATTACCAAATACCTAAACCGGAAAAGCCGGAAACAAATCCGTACTGTTTTCAAGGCGTCAGCCGCAAACTCGAATATCGTACTGTTCTCAAGGCGTCAGCCGCAAATCCCTGGCCCAGACCTGGACTACATGGGCACCAAAGTCATCTGGGCATGTCGCGCCCCTGGCCCAGACCCTGGCCCAGACCGGGATGAGAGGCACTATAGATCCGTGTGAACCCGTCGCGCCAGGGCGGGCCTGGTTTGCACGGAGAACAGCTTGATTCAGGCGTGTCGCGCCATGGCGGGCAGGGCAGGCCGCAAACAAATCCGAATATCAAATGTCCAAATGTTCTAAACGTTACAGATTCAGGAATTCAGGGATTCCGTATTCCAAGACGTCAGTCCTTCAATTCCACAATTCCACAATTTCTCTGTTTTGAATTTTTGTCATTCCATATTGTTTCGAATTTCGGATTTCGAATTTAGATTCTTCAACGTGTAAAAAAACTCTCTGCCACAAAAAACACGAATTTCAACGTCTCGGAAATTCTACAATCGGTTGTAATCATTTATCTTTCATTGGCAATTTTCTCTGCCATGAATATGGAATGATGGAATGGTGGAATAATGGAATGTTGGGGATAAAAAAGCCGAAAAGAATCCTATCTCAATTGTTTTCAGTC
>DAOVEU010000015.1:0-12314 GCA_030668805.1 Desulfobacterales bacterium | reverse complement strand
GTACCGGACTAAGTCATATTGATACAGTCGGGATGGGTGTTGGAACGCGGCTGCCGGCTGGATATTTTCTGCCAGCAGCATATCTCGCTGGGCGAAGTGCTCTGCTTCTCCCTGATTGACGACCACGAGCACTCCGCCCGGTTTCAGGCTATCCCAGGCATCCCTGAGCAGTTCCACAGGATTGAATCTTCGGAGAGGCAGTCCCCAGGTCAGGTGGTCTTTCAGGAACAGGAAGGGGAATAGCATCGTGATCAGTTCAAACTTACCTGGCTGCCGTGTGAATTTGCGGGGGATGTAGTGTACGTCCTCTAACCCGTGCATATAGCCGTGGGCCTGGTCATACCGCGACAAAAGATTTGAATACACCCGAAAAGCGTCCGCTTCATAACCCAACAGCCGAACGGTACGGCTGGTTGGGCTATTCCACCATTTAAGGGCTGCGTAAAGCGCCTGGACATAGAACCAGTCGGATGGGCCGATATCGGCAGCGTGGATGATTTGCGGGATAACGGGGGCAGCTTCTGACAGGGCGCGCTCAAGCATTTCCAGGTAGAAAAGGTTCAACCGGTAGTTGTCTGCTGAGCTGTTTTCGCGTAAGTGCTGCAAACGGAAATCGGAGTGCAGCCGCTTGGCGGTATGGTTGGCCTGTTCTTGCTCGTTTGCAGGCAGGTGAGCAAAAAGGTCTTGCTTGGATTCGTTTGGGAAGCGTGGTACCCCCCGGCGCCATTTGATCAGTTGACGGAGGGGATGCTCGACGGCATTCCGTACCGTATCAACTGCTGGTGCAAACCCCAGCATGATGGCTTGTAGGAGGGATGGAGACGTTTTCTTACCCATCTTTGCGCCCTGAGTTCGAACATATATGACCATGAGCCGCCTCTCTGCATAATCTCCTTGATAAAAAAGTCACCCATTCTCAATCTCCGCGCAACATCCGCAGGCCTTCGAACGTTGTAATTATTCTCAACTAATCTCGGATTTCACGCTAACATGAGTCAAGAGCAGACCCTGCTTGCACTTCACTTTGAGGTTCCATGGGTCCGGTACAACGTCAATTGCTCTATCCTCCACTTTTTTGCCATCATGAACCGGCTCTAAAAGGATTACTTAGATACTGTAAAACTAAAGAGCGTCTCCAAACTTCCCCCCAAAGGACCCCGCACTCTTTTCCTAAATGACAAATGAAGATGTGACCCTGGACTCTTCCCTGGACTCTTCCGAGGATTGAGGTGTCAGGTGTCGGGTTTCAGGAACTGCAAGAACTGACACCTGAACACTGACACCTGACACCTCCGTCTGTCCTGACACCTGAATCCCGCCGCGGCGGGAACACCTGAAACCTACATGTGCCCTGAAACATGAAACCAAAACGGGATAAAGATTTAGGTCGATATAAGAATTAATCTAAGTACGAATTTAATAAGCGAACGATGAGGTTCTTTCTTGACAAGGCGGCAATTAGTACATATAAAGTTTGGTCTCTACAAAATTGGCACATTGTAAAGCTGATCCCCCATCTGTTGAGTGTCTCGAAATGAGGGGGTTTTTTATTTGGAAAAACGTTGACCTGAATCACCATGGTGTTCGTCAAAAAACGATGAGCTTCGCTTCGCTCTGCAATTGGAATGCTGGAATAGTGGACACGAAGTGTAATGTTTTCAAGCCGTCAGGCCTCCGGCTCGTAGGGGCACGAGCCTACGCCTCGGAGAGCGCAACCATAGCGCTAATGCTGGAATAATGGATTTTAAAGGATTTTTATCTTTTTATGTTCCACATTATTCCAATATTCCCTGTTGGGGCCTGGAATAGGGCCAATAAATAGCTATAATCCCAATGGGTTGTAGAAATTCCTGGACGTTTACAACACTTTCGGCTAGGGCTAGGGAAAAACAGTAGCATGAAAAACGACATTCATAAAGTGAGAAATATCGGCATCAGTGCACATATTGATGCGGGCAAGACCACGCTTACCGAGCGGATACTCTACTATACCAGGCGAATACATGCCATCCACGACGTGAAAGGAAAAGACGGTATCGGCGCAACCATGGACTTCATGGAACTCGAGAAGGAGCGTGGTATCACCATAACCTCTGCTGCAACCCACTGTGAATGGCAGGATCATGAGATCAACATCATAGACACGCCCGGCCATGTCGACTTCACCATAGAGGTTGAACGATCTTTAAGGGTACTCGACGGTGCAATACTGGTTCTGTGTTCTGTAGGTGGAGTTCAGTCTCAGTCTATTACTGTGGACCAGCAGATGGCTAGATACAAGGTGCCTTGTATAGCCTTTGTCAATAAATGCGACAGGAGCGGGGCAAACCCCTTTCGGGTCATTGAGCAGCTCAAAGACAAGTTGGGGCACAATGCAGTAGCCATGCAGATCCCTCTTGGTCTGGAGGCAGGCTTCAATGGGGTTGTAGACCTTGTCACAATGAAAGCAATCTATTTTGATGGTGAAAATGGAGAACATTTACGCATCGAAGATATACCGGAGAATCTCCTTTCAGAAGCTTTGGAAAGGCGGGAGGAGTTGATCGATGTGGCTTCCATGTTTTCAGATGAACTCACCGAGGCAGCTCTTGAGGATGAGGTGACCGAAGACCTGCTTATTCAGGCCATTCGCAAGGCAACACTAAGGCGTGATATGACGCCGGTCTTTATGGGTTCTGCTTACAAGAACAAGGGTATTCAGCCACTCCTGGACGCTGTGACAAAACTGCTGCCCTGCCCGTTTGACGTGGAAACCGAGGCACTCGACAGTGGCAATGATGAAACACCGGTCACGCTATCTTCTGATCCGGAAAAACCGGTTGTTGCACTTGCCTTCAAACTGGAAGACGGACCGTATGGCCAGCTCACATACGTACGTGTTTATCAGGGAACGCTTTCCAAGGGGGAGACGATCGTAAATGCTCGCACCGGAAAAAAGGTCAAGATCGGCAGGCTGGTCAGAATGCACGCACACCAGATGGAAGATATCCTAGTCATGCCTGCTGGGTATATCGGGGCGCTTTTTGGTATCGAGTGTGCTTCCGGGGACACCTTTGCAGCGCCTGGTATCAGCCTGACCATGACATCCATGCATGTGCCCGATCCTGTCATCTCCCTTGCTATTGTCCCAAAGGATAACAAAGCCGAGGTGAATGTGTCCAAAGCCCTTGCCCGTTTTACCAAGGAGGACCCCACATTCAAAGTGTATGTGAGTGATGAAACCGGGGACACCGTTATCTCCGGGATGGGAGAACTGCACCTTGAAGTCTACGTGGAACGGATGCGTCGAGAATATGACGCCGAGGTCACTACGGGCATGCCTCAAGTGGCTTATAGGGAGACTATCACTACCAGGGCTGAGTTCAACTATACGCACAAGAAACAGACCGGTGGTGCCGGCCAGTTCGGTCGTGTGGCAGGGTACATGGAACCAACAACCGAAGATGATTTTGTGTTTGAAAATAAGGTCGTTCGAGGCGCTATTCCCACCCAGCTCATTTCCGCGTGTGAAAAGGGCTTTAGAAAATGCCTCACTAAGGGGCCTAAGATGGAGTTCCCTGTCACCGGCATCAAATTAGTCATAAATGACGGGGCGTCACATTCTGTTGACTCTTCTGATATGGCATTTCAGGCCGCTGCCCGCGGGGCGTTTCTCGAAGGCTATGCCAAAGCCAAGCCAGTTATTCATGAACCCGTCATGAAAGTCGTGGTGGAAACGCCAACTGAGTTTCAGGGTGCTGTCATGGGTTCTTTGAATCAGCGCCGGGCAATGATAGTGGGCACACAGGACGAAGGCCCCATGTGTATTATTGAAGCCCACGTTCCTCTTGCAGAAATGTTCGGCTATTCAACGGCCCTGAGATCAGCCACACAAGGCAAGGCCCAATTTACCATGGAGTTTTTCACCTACAGGCAGGTTCCGAAGGGGATCGCTGAAGAACTGGTCAAAAGGAGAGCAGAAGAAAAAAAGAATGCGGCATAAATACATTCTTGAACAAATAGAGCGAACTGAACTAGTCAAACCAATCGAATCGCCTTCTTCCCGGGCAAAAGTCGTATACCTTAAGGACAGGAATTTCTATATGCTTAAAAAAGATCTTATCCTCCGAAACCCGTTGAGGCTCATGGGATACCAGACCGAAGACTTCCTCCCAAAAGGAGGATTTGGTGCCATACTGGCACGCGCTGGTGTGGGCAAGACAGCTTTTCTGGTTCAACTTGCCTTAAACAGCATGCTGGAGAGCAAAAATGTCCTCCATATCAGCCTGTGTGATCCTGTGAAAAAGGTTGGTCTTTGGTACGAAGAGATTGTCCGCAATATTGCAAATCAATACAATGTCAGGCAGATGGACCAACTCTGGGAGACTATTCTCCCACACAGGTTCATCATGACCTTTAAGGTGGAGAGTTTCAGCGTACCCAAACTGGAAGAGAGGATAGCCGACCTTACAGAGCAGGGCATATTCTTCCCCCAGACGATCTTAATTGACGGACTTCCTTTTGATGAAACAGCGAGAGGGTCCTTTTCCGATCTGAAAACCCTTGCAAAAGACTATTCCATGCGTGTCTGGTTTGCCGTGCGCACACACCGCCATCAAAAGCCAGCCCCGGACGGCATGCCGGCCCCGCTTTTAGATGTTGCTGATCTGTTCGAGGTTGCTGTAGAGCTCCAGCCCGAAGGAAAAGAGATCCATGTGAGAGCCTTAAAGGGAGGGGGCACGCCTTCAGATCATCCCGTATTGGTACTCGACCCGTCAACCATGTTGATCAAAGACAAGAGGGTTACCTGAAGTACTCGACCAGTACTCGCGGGTCATTGGAGCCGATTCCGTCAACGCCTATGTCAGCGTAAGGCTTGACCAGATGCAGCTCATCAATATTCCAGATGAAAACCTTCAAGCCTTCCTTGTGAGCTATTTCGACAAATTCCCTGTCTACAAGGTGTATTTCATCACCAGGGCGTTTGCAGATGCTTGGGTGGCGATAGAGGTGTCCACAGGACATCCCACAAGGAGTACGCCGGTTTTGATGCGGCTTTCCATCTCTTTTACAGTCTTTACGAGCCTATGCCAAAACGAAATCACATCATCAATATCCTTGCGACTCATACTCCAAGTGGTCCAGGATGGTTTTGACACGATTCTTGATGCGATGGGAAAACTGCTTTGAGTCCAGCATGGGCGCCAATGCCTTTTCGGCGATATCGAAATCGGAATTCATACTCATCATGTCCCTCCTTCTTGCCATTCGTTCACATGATATACATCGTATCCACCCTGTCCTGTTCTTTTAGAAATTCAAGTTGTTCATCAATTGTCGAAAACATAGAAAGGTCCAATTCCTCGAACTCATCAGGACCGGTATTCGTTTTTCTGACGACATTTTGAATAATATCCTCTAATTGGTCTTTTGAAATCTCAGGAACCCTGGTGACAGAGCTTTTCTGCGGGACACCGCTTACGATCTTGAAATTATAGCTTACCATTTCCAACATTTCATCGGTCTTTTCTTTTGTTAATATTCGATATTCAAAATGCTCACGACGCCCGGCAGTGGGACGGAAATAGTAGAATTTATACAATCGTTCACCCTTCCTTATCCGCAGTAAGTAGTTGTCATGTTTAGGCTGTGACTTTTTTCTCTTTACGTTTTTTATTCGCTTCTTCATATCCAATACTGCATATGAATTATCCCAAATTTCGCAAGGCCCTCGGAATGTCATCGCGAGGACCGAATTGACGAAGCAATCTCAGAATCACTCAGTTCTCAAGACAGAATATCGTTCAGCTTCTTTGGATCCTTGCATATATCAAATTTCCATTCGCCCGTCTTTCCCCAGCCAGAAACCGCCTCATTTTCTTTTCAGAAATAAAGGGGATCTCCACATAGGTCTTTTCGTCAGGTGTTTGTGCCATACGCCCTTCTTATTACCCTCTTTATTACCCCTTTTTAAGGGTATTACCCCTTTTTCGCCAAACCGCCCCCGGCCCAGGCATTCCACGAATCCGGCCTTTTGTAGATCCCTCAGCACCTTTCGTACCATATCTCGGCTGACTCCCATGCACGCGCGTTCAAGCTCATGGAACGTGAATGTACCCACAAATGCCTTAACTGCTGCCTCGATCTGCTCAATAGCAATCTCTTTCTGTTTCTTATTTATTTATGGACGTTGGCAATCTTTCAGGTCGTATCAATCCTTAAAGGTTATAACCCGTAGATTTGGTTCAAGCCATGTTTGGAATTGAGAGCATGCACTTCTTTAGTAAGTCGATCTGCGAGCAAATCTTCAGTGACTTCAAGATTATATCGACTCTGAAGGTTCAACCAAAACTGTGGTGACATCCCAAAGAACCGACCTAAACGCAGAGCAGTATCTGCAGTAATCCCCCGTTTCTCGTGAACAATTTCATTGATTCGTCTTGGGGGTACACTTATGTCCTTGGCCAATCGGTATTGACTGATGCCCATTGGTTTTAGAAATTCTTCCATCAGGATCTCACCAGGATGGATGGGAGGGAGTTTTTTATTCTTCATAATAAACCTCCTAATGATAATCAGTAATCTCAACATTATAAGCATCTCCGGCCTTCCATCTCAAACATATGCGCCATTGATCGTTAATGCGAATGCTGTGCTGGCCTTTTCGGTTTCCTTTAAGAGCTTCCAGTCTGTTACCGGGTGGGATACGCAAGTCATTAAGTTCAGTTGCCGAATCCAGCATCACCAGCTTTCTACGTGCAGTATGCTGAATGTTTCGCGGAAGTTTACTGGAAACAAGCCTATGAAATATTTTTTGGGTTTCTTTATCACGAAAAGATTTGATCATGTTTGTGGCATATTATCGCGTTTCGTTAATAACGTCAAGCGTTAATTTAGTAGATCAAAAGAACACAGATATGTCAACTTGGCAAGAGGCTGGATTGAAAGAACTATTTTTTTGAAAGGGTTATAACGCAGAAGTCGGGGCACGATAGGGTCGCATCATATTTATTAATTGAGAACATTATTAACCAGGTTAATTATCCAGCCAACGTGTTGTTTCTCAGTCGTCTTTTGGGTTTCTCAGCGACCGGTTCACCTCTAAAACAAGAAACGAATAGTTAATAAGATGCGACCCTCTTCTCCTCCCCAAAAATAACTTCTTATGATTTTTTACAATAGTTTCCGATCTAACACTGCATCTCTGTGCACGTTCAACACGAACGTTAAACTCACGTGTTGTTCTGCGGCCTGTTGCGATACAACAGCCAAAGGTACCCCCTGATCAGAGTGCCATGGCACTTTCCCCGCAATAGTGGGCTTCCCTCTCTTTGGCCACGACAGCGCTTGCCAGGTAGTCATCAAAGCTCATAAGCCGGTCAATGGAACCTTCCGGGGTGAGTTCCACGATACGGTTGGCCACGGTAGAGACGAACTGGTGGTCATGGGAAGCGAAGAGAATCACCTCGGGAAAGACCATGAGCCCTTCGTTAAGGGAGGTGATGGCCTCCAGATCCAGGTGGTTGGTGGGCTCATCCAGCAGAAGCACATTGGAGCCGGTCAGCATCATGCGGGAGAGCATGCAGCGCACCTTCTCCCCGCCGGAAAGAACCCCGGTCTTTTTCATGGCCTCTTCTCCGGAGAAGAGCATGCGGCCGAGGAAACCGCGGGCAAAGTTCACCCCCTCTTCCGGAGCGTACTGCAGCAACCACTGGACCAGGGGCATCTCAGTCTCGAAGAAGCGGCTGTTCTCCTTGGGGAAGTAGGAGGTGGTGACGGTCTGGCCCCATCGGAAGCTGCCGGAGTCCGGCTCCATCTCCCCTGCCAGGATCTGGAACAGGGCGGTTTTGGCCAGGCTGTTGTCTCCGACAAAAGCGATCTTATCCCCGCTGTTCAACACCATGCTGAAGTTGTTGAGGACCTTCTCCCCATCGATGGTTTTGCTGAGATTTTCGATTTCCAGGATCACGCTCCCGCAGGGGCGTTCCGGCCTGAAGGCAATCCAGGGGTATTTTCGTGACGAGACCGGCATCTCATCCAGGGTAATCTTTTCCAGGAGCTTTTTCCGGGAAGTGGCCTGTCTGGCTTTGGAGGCGTTGGAGCTAAAGCGCTGGATAAACGCGGTCAGCTCTTTGGCTTTTTCCGTCGCTTTCTTGTTTTCGTTCTGTTTCTGCTTCTGGATCAGGCGGCTCGCCTGGCACCAGAAGTCGTAGTTGCCCACGAAAATCTGGATCTTGCCGTAGTCGATATCGGCAATGTGGGTACAGACCTGGTTGAGAAAGTGACGGTCGTGGGATACCACGATCACGGTATTCTGAAAACGCGCCAGAAAATCTTCCAGCCAGGCGATGGACTTGTGATCCAGGTGGTTGGTGGGTTCGTCAAGGAGCAGGACATCGGGGTTGCCGAATAGGGCCTGGGCGAGAAGCACGCGGACCTTGTCCCCCCCTTCCAGCTCTTTCATCTTCAGGTGGCGCATCTCTTCGGGAATGCCCAGGCCGTTGAGGAGAACCGCCGCTTCGGACTCGGCTTCGTAGCCATTCATCTCAGCGAGCTCCGCCTCCAGCTCACCGGATCGAATGCCATCCTCTTCGGTGAACTCCGCCTTGGAGTAGATGGCGTCCCGTTCCATCATGATGGCATGGAGCCGCTCGTGCCCCATGATCACCGTGTTGAAGACGGTTTCCTCGTCGTAGGCAAACCGGTCCTGCTTCAGGACGGCGATGCGCTCGCCGGGCCCTACGCTCACCGCCCCTTTGTCGAGTTCGTTCTCCCCGGAAAGGATCTTCAGGAAAGTCGATTTGCCGGCGCCGTTGGCGCCGATAAGGCCGTAACAATTACCGGGGGTGAACTTGATATTGACGTCTTTAAACAAAACGCGCTTGCCATAGGCAAGCGCCACATTGGATGCGCTGATCATAATTTGTTCCTCATATGTATGCCGATGAAAGGCAAACCCTTCAAAACGGCGCTGCACATCCGGATATCGAGGGGTCCGCAACGCGTCCGCCTATTGTGTGGAGACGCTCCGTACCCTGATCCCCAGAGTGCAGGGACGAAGTGCCGTGGCGTCGACATGTTACGGACCTACCGATATACTGGATGTAGGTTTGAAATAAAAAACCACGGGCCGTTTCAACCCGTGGTTCATGCGACGTATGCTTATAGCGTATCGCACTTAGGTAAGCAATCTTTTTTTTACGTTTCAGGCTTCAGGTTTTTCCGTAAAGAAAAAAACAAGATTCCCCTATCAAAAGCACCTTATCATCCACGCTGTAACAGATTGTATTTAATTCTAATTTTATCTCGAAGTAATATATGAATGTACCCCATTGGCCCCCCGTCCTCAAAGTTCACTTGTCCCATGGTCAACAACGTATTCGGTTTTGGACGAATATTTAATATTTAAGATGTACCCCCCCTGTCTTCCATTATAACTGTAAAACATTTCCTTCAACACATGAGAAACCAAGTCCAAATCAGCCAGCCCTGCGCACGTTCAACACGAACGTCCCCTCATACGTCCCAATCAAAAATGCCCTGCGGGTAAGAATCTATTTCGGAAACGGCACCAAAGACCTTTTCGGTCAGTAGTTCTAAGTGGAATGATTTTAGTCCAACCTTATTGACTTTATTCCAGTGCTTCAGGATTTTTATCAAAGGAATGAACACTCCGTTGTTGGTATGGTTACAGGAAGACAACCACCTGTTAGGTACATGCGGATAACACTGCATCCAGCTCTGTGAACCGGGAGCAGGTATGTCATATAAATCCGTATTATGCTCGTAACAGACCACTGGGACAATCTCAAATCTATAATCGCGGAAGCTTACTACGAGACAGGGAGAATCAATTCTTATCTTGGTGTTGTTGGGATAGCGCTTACGAACTGCAGACGCCATAAGGCGCAATATCAACCGTGGAGACTTGTCCTTGGCATGTTCCCCGTAGTGAATTCTAATATACAGATCAATATCATCAATAGGTCTTATTATGGTGTTCCTGCTATATGAACCAGTGAAGAAAGAGGGTTGTTTCTGGTAGTGGAGATGAATCCGATTGTCGTTGAAAAGAACGCTATCGATTGTCTCTCTGGTGGTCTGTATGCGCTTCCTTTGTATTTCGGTCGGATTCAGGTTTGAGAGTAGTTTTTGAAAGCTCTGGTCAACTGTCAGTTTTTTCATTGGGTTTTATCATCCCTCCGGTGGAAACGGGTCTTTCCCATACGTATATTCAGTCTGAAACTGCCCGTCTTGTTTCTGAATCTTCAATTGCCCGAGGCCAGTCTGCTTGGCTATATGGCTACCATAATCCACAGCGTCAGTTTTCCTGTCAAAATGCCTGGATGCACGCTGGGCGCCTTGTTTTTTGACGTTCCATCCGCCTCTCTTGCTTGGACTAACATAAGGTACTGTTCTCTTTGCCATTGTGGAACTCCCCTTTCAGAAGATTTAATCATAAGAATATAAGCACGATTTCACAAACGTCAAGATATTGTATATCTTTCTTGGAACATACAACATATTGTGTTTTTTGTCTTTTGTCAACTGATCGTTTCCAGTAGGATTCACCGAAAGTTGCTATGCTGCCCGAGTTGTCCCCACGGATACCGGTTCAACGGCTATTATTGAACTTTGGGAGTCCTTAATTCATAATATTCTGTATCAATTTTAGCAGATGGATCACTATGTATAAGAGCATTATGATGATCTTGATCATTGTGCATTCCCTCCGGGGTTTTGTTATTTTGTTGTTAGATCAGATTCCGCCCCGATTTCCATGGCCCTGTCTAACAAAGCGTTGTATGCAGCATTTCTCGGTATGACCTTGGAATCAAGGTGGTTCCTGATAACCCTATATGGGTTCCACATGAGTACGTAGTTGTATTCCCCGCTGGCACCTTCCTGTGTGTCGATAAAGCCCAATTCGACCAGTTTCTTCATTCGGGCTTTCCACGTGGTCACGGCCCGTTGACCGGAAAAGCCGGATTCGAAAGCCATCCTGTCTTGGTTATCAATGACGACCATCGCATTCTCATCAAATAGACGGCACCAGAGTGCAAGATATGCGGAAGAGACTGGTTTGCCGCTGGACATCTCGTCCATGATCCGCTGAATGTGTGGTATTGTCCTTGGTATTGTTGCAAACCCAGCCTTCTTCTTCCAATTCCACAACATATCTTGGTCAATGTCTGGCCACAGCTGGTCACGGAGCTGGAGGTATTTTCGTTGAATTTTCTGTAATCGCTGTTTTTTCTGTTTTACATTCATGATGTGATTTCTCCTTTGTGTTAGTTTGTTGAATATATTATAGCCGAATTGCTTGGAATGTCAAGTAGTTATGTGAAAATAGCGGGACCAGCGAACGACAGATTCTGGCACAGCTCGGCAACTGAGTTGTCAGTCTTATCCACAGGTTAAGGTACGAGAATGCGTTGAGGGTGTCAATGGGAAAGATATATATTATTGAGAAATGAGGGTCTTAGCCGAGTGCCTGTTGTGCTCATCGTGCTCTATAGTTCTCGTTGTTCTCCGTGTTCTCATTGTGCTCATGGGGTGCAGGGGGATGACCTGACTCTGACTGTGTTACTCTGTGCCCATTTTTTTTGCAGTGCCAACCCCAACCCCACCAAATCCCATCAAGAATACCACTCTGGTTCCCTTATCGTGATCAGTACGGTTTACGGGTGACGGTGGTTTACGGGTGACGGTGTTGCGGCGTGGTGCGGGTAAGTTTGGGGTCCTTTTACATTTCCATATTTACAGTTTTAGCCTTCCTTAAGGATCGATGAGATTGAAGCCCTTTTGTTGTACTATTATCTCTCCTCGCTTTACCGACTGACTCACCCCGGCCAATGAGAGATTCAATCGCCTTGCTATTTGAGCCATACCAATACCAAGGTCTCTTACCGCCCAATAGCACAACAGACTTTTTGCCTTAACGCACAAAAGAATCATAATTTCAAATCTGTAAATGTAAAGGGCGACCCCAAGCTTCAATAACGGACAAATGTCAATATTTCACGAGCGTCCACTATGTCCCCCTTGAAATCGGGGAAATGTCAAGGTACCCACATACTTTATCCGCTATTGCCGGGCGAACAGACTCTCTCTGTGGCCACACTGAGAAGAGTCCACGGAATCCAAGGTTCCTTAATCAAGGTGTGACAGAAACTTGGGCTGAAACCTTAGCCGGGGAAAAGTGGCGATGCCATATGGATACCTAAAAAGTTCGGGCTCTCAAATAGTATAACATTATAGCAGTCATCTATGATCCCCGGACAGAGTCAGTACACGGTATACAGAGCTTTCCAACGGAAAAGGCAGGGTCACCG
>DAOVEU010000362.1:0-3037 GCA_030668805.1 Desulfobacterales bacterium | reverse complement strand
GCGACTCAACCCCAATCCCAGGGTCACGCTACTGGCCAAGCTGGAGTATTTCAACCCTGGGGGTTCCGTAAAAGACCGCATTGCCAGGGCCATGATCGAAGCGGGTGAGGCATCAGGAGCCCTCACACCGGACAAAATCGTGCTTGAGGCGACCAGTGGCAATACGGGAATTGGCCTGGCCCTGGTTTGCGCGGTCAAGGGGTACCGCCTCCTTTTGACTATGTCTGAATCGGCCAGTGTAGAGCGACGCAAAATCCTCCGCGCCATGGGAGCCGAAATCCGGCTGACCCCCGATCATCTTGGAACCGACGGCGCCATAGAAGAGGCGTATCGGCTGGCCCGGGAACATCCTGAAACCTATTTTATGACGGATCAGTTCAACAACGAAGCCAACTGGCGGAGCCACTACGATGGCACCGGCCCGGAAATCTGGGAACAAACAGCAGGGAAAATCACCATGCTAATTGCAACCATGGGGACCACCGGAACCCTCATGGGTACCTCCAGGCGCTTGAAGGAATACGATCCAAGTATTCAGATTGTGGGTGTTGAACCTTATCTTGGGCACAAGATTCAGGGCCTCAAGAATGTGAAGGAGTCTTATCGGCCTGAGATATATGAAAAGGTGCGTTTAGACAAGAAAGTCAACATCGATGATGAGGCCGCCTTTGAGATGACCCGGCGTCTGGCCCGAGAGGAAGGAATCTTTGCGGGCATGAGTGCCGGTGCCGCCATGGCAGTTGCACAAGAAGAAGTCAGATCTATGTCTGAGGGTGTGGTGGTGGTGATTTTCCCTGATGGCGGAGAACGGTATCTGAGCACCCCGCTCTTTGCCATACGTGAGGAAACCAACCTTAGATTTTACAATACCCTGACGCGCGCCAAAGAACCCTTCGTGCCCCTCCGACCTGGCAGGGTATCTATCTATTCTTGCGGACCCACGGTTCACGATCGGATGCACGTTGGGGAATGTCGCCGCTTTGTCCTGGCCGACCTCGTTCGACGGCACCTGGAATACAAGAAGTATGCGGTTACACATATCGTGAACATTTCTGATCTGAACGACAAGACTATCCAGGGATCTCAAGAGGCCGGCATGCCGCTAAAACCCTTTACGGATAAGTATCTCCGAGCCTTCATGGAGGATATGGAGATCCTGGGTATCAAGCCAGCCACACAATATCCCAGGGCAAGTGAACATGTTGAGGACATGGTGGCACTGACCGGGCGTCTTGTGAAAAAGGGGTTTGCTTATGAAAAGCTCCGGTCGGTCTATTTTGATATCTCCAGATTCCCGGACTACGGCAAGCTTTCCGGCATCGATCTTGACAAGATCAAGCTGGGCTCCACTGTTGATCTCGACGAGTATGAAAAAGACAACCCAAGGGATTTTACACTCCTCAAGCGAGCCAGGCTTTCTGAACTCAAGCGGGGGATCTACACGAAAACCGAATGGGGTCAGGTAAGGCCTAGCTGGCACATCGAGTCTGCCGCAATGGCCATGAAATACCTTGGGGAGGCATTTGACATTTACACCAGCAGCCGTGATCTGATCTTTCCTCACCATGAAAATGAGATAGCCGTCAGTGGCGCTCTGACCGGAAAACCCCTGGCACGCTATTGGATACAGAGCGAACTGGTGCTGTCGGAAGGAAAAAAGGCAGACCGGGATGCTGCTATCCCATATATCCGGAACCTGTTGGACCGCGGATACAGCGGCAGGTTGATTAGATGCTGGCTTCTTTCCAATCACTACCGGAAACCCTTGAATTTGTCGTATGAAGCACTGGACCAAGCCGGACGAGCCATCCGTAGACTTGATGAATGCGTCCGTCTCCTCAACAGCGTGGAGGACGGACGCCCCTATCCTGACCTGGACCAGCTCCTCTATGACATAAAAACGGGCTTTACAGATGCCATGGATGATGACCTTAACGTATCATCTGCCATGGCCACGATCTTCCATATTGTCAGAAAGATCAATCGTCTAATCATGAACAAGGAGCTGGATCAGGCCGGGACCAGGCGAATCATCGATGCCTTCAAGAGGGTCGATGCGGTGCTAAATATCTTTGACTTTGAACAACAGCCCCAGGATGCACAAGTCAAAAAGCTTATACTTGAGCGTGAAGAGGCGAGGCGCAGGAGGGACTGGAAACTGGCAGATCAGATTAGAGAACGCCTTAGTGCCATGGGGGTGGAGGTTAGAGACGAAAAGATTGCGGATTGCGGATTGCGGATTGCGGACCACTGACATTAGGGAAAAGGAAAAGAATAATTTACCACAGAGGACGCAGAGAGCGCAGAGAAAAAATATAATAAATTCAATAGCCTGCGGTCTCCGCGTGCTCTGCGGTGAATATTAACAACTCCGCTTTGGGTATATTATTTATTGCCCACTACCTTACCATGAAAGAAAGCTACGAGACAATGCCATGATTTCTAAATCGACAATCGACAATCGACAATCGACAATCCTATCCCCGGTCTATTTCCCTTTTACTTTCATATCCCCTTCGTTGGTGGAGGCCATGACGCTCTGTTTCCACCGCGTGGTTGTCTATCATCCGGCCCACTCTAAACTCCAAGAGGCCCTTCGGCCCTGGATAGACAGGGGCTTCCTGGATATTCGGAGCCCATTTGAAGGGGTCGTGGATAAGAAGCCCCTTGAGGCTGCACTCCGCAATTTCAGGAGCTGGGGACTTTTGCACCAGCATGCTGATATGGCTTACCTGAAAATGGTTGGGAACAAGATTGCGCCCGTTGATCCGGAGACACCAAGAATCGTCTCTGATATTAGGACCATGGCTGCAAAGAGTTCAGATAACTCTGAAGAGAGCGAGCTTCCCCTCCAGCTATTCATTCACCTGGCACAGGAGTTTGACCAGCACTCCTGGGAATTGAGGCAGCAAATGAATCGGTTCAATGACCAGTATCAAACCTTGCAAAGCTCTTTTCGTGAGGACGAGGCCGGTCAGCTACATGAGCCGATCTCAAAAGACCTGCCCGCTCGTGCCCGTCCGCCATCGGCTTTGCC
>DAOVEU010000081.1:0-7161 GCA_030668805.1 Desulfobacterales bacterium | reverse complement strand
TGACACCTGACACCTGACACCTGATGGGTGAAAGAGGCTAATTTGAGCATTGTGTTATAAAGTTAAGGATATCAGTAGACTATAACCTTTGAACCCCTGGCCCAGACCTGGCTTTCCTGTCCCATTGCGTAGAAACTTCTGGCGCAGCATTCAATGAGATCGCGCCAAGAATGCATATCAAGTCGCGCCAGGGCAGGCTTGAACCCCTGGCCCAGACCGGGACTACCGGCTTGCTAGCTTAGACTAAGCTGAAGCGCCAGGGCGGGCCTGAACCTGGAACCGATCACTTTATGTGATAGTATCGACAGAATGTATTAGGGAGACATAAGATGTTTGGTGAAAAGGTTACTCATGCAGCCAAACACGGAGATGAGATTGTGTATCTGAAGATCATACTTGATAGTCTGGTCCGAAGACAGTCTTTGCTTGAAGCAGGTGATGTTAATCTTAATAGGCAATTCCTTCAGGATCTCAGGCATTCTGTGGACTCGACGCTGAGAGTCGATTCTCGGATTAAAGAAGATGTTCGTACCAAGGTTCTGAATGCCTTTAATGTGCTCATTAACAATTATGCGAAATACATTGGGGTGTTGCCATGAATATCGATGAAGTCAAGGGGTATACCCACACAAAACAGGTTTCTACAGGTCGGAAGGTGGGGGATGACAAGAGATTTGACCAGATTTTGAATGATGCCGTGGATAGCGTTGTCCATGAAGAACGTGCCGGAGACGAGGTTTGTCCCGTAAGAAGGGTAGAGATCCCTCACTTATGGGACCGTGGACACGTGGACCACTTAGTCTTGCAACACGCTTATGATATCCTTGATTTGCTGGAAGAATACTCACAGGCCTTGAGCAACCCCCGGATGACCTTGAAGGGGATCGAACCGATTGTGGCCCGAATAGAGCAGGAACTCAAAGGCTTAGGGGTGCAATCCGGGGACAATGTGGCTCAAAATGATGAGCTTGCCGGGATTGTCAATGAGATAGCTGTCACAGCCAGCGTTGAAGCCCTTAAGTTCCAGCGTGGCGACTACATTGAATAATGAAATCGGTAACCGTTCACGGGTTCAGAGTTCAGGGTTCAATTAAAAGAATAGAGGTCGGAGATCGGATGTCGGAGGTCTGACTTCTGATCTCTGACTTCTGATCTCTGACTTCTGATCTCTGAAATCGCTTGTCGATCAACCAACGGTGTGGCCGGGGCTACCCATCTTGCCTCCTCTGTCCTTGGTCTCGAACAACAGGCAGGGGATACCCGAGCTTCTTACAACTACGCGAGACGGCAATTCCTTGGATTTGAATTTCATGGCACGGCATCCGTGAGGAAAGTGCTTATCCCACGTGACGTAATAGTGCTTGCACCTGTGGCAGTCGATCAATACTCCAACACTCCGTCATTATTTCTTGTGCAGGCTTTTGATGGTTTTAAGAATGGCCAACAATAAAGCGGGTATCGCCCCAAAAACAATAATCCCCTTTTGATAAGACCAGATGTTAAGAATAGGGGACATTCCATGTTTTTGCAGGACCAAATTCAGGTAGTAGATCGTAATTGGGAAAACAATAATGGCGAAAAAGACAACGGCCGATTGAAAAATCAGGGCTTTCTTCAAAAACCTGGTGAAAAACAGAATTACCAGATGGATAGTCTCCAGTCTTTTCAACTTCGATTCAATTTGATCCAATTCAGCAGAGAGTTCTTCAGGCCGGGCAAGAGCCTCCTTGAATTCGCCAGGAACATCAGATCTAGCCATGTCCCGGGTTTGGTCAATCTTTGTCTGAAGAAGTCTTAACTGTTGATAAAGAGCATGGATTAAGTTTTGATAAGGATAATTGCTGACAAAGGTAAGGTATTTCTCAACACGGCTATTTAAGACATAAAGAACTTCTAAGAGGTTTCCTCTGTGTTTTTCTATGCTTCCGCGGCCGATGGCAAGGATAGATCCGCCATAGTGAATGATGTCGAGATAAGCGAAGTAACTGTCAGCTTTTGGTAATTCTCTGATCTTCAACCACAGGGATTGGGCTTCTTTGATTTCTTTTTCACCCACCAGGTCTTCTAATTTATTCAATTCGTTGTCCACTCTATAGAAAACTTGCATTGCCTCGTCTTTAGCCTGGTCAAAAAGATCTTTGAGTTCAGCGTGAATTATCTCGCTGAAAGGCGCAAGATCGGGATCAATCAAGGCATTGACATAAAATTCTCTGTCTTGTTGAATAAGCTTGATTAGTCGGCTAAGGGCATCAGAGTCTTTTTCTTCCCTGAATTTGAATATGATGTCTTGATATCTCGCGTCTTCGCAATGAGGATCGATGAAGAGAATTTCTCTTGTCTTTTCACCAGCCTTGAAAGGACGATCGTTCACGTCGTAAAGGCGAAAAAGTAAGAGAAGAAGGAAGATCCTCTGTGGTTTGGTCTTGGCATACTCCAGGGCTTTATCAAAATAGTACTCTGCCCCCAGAAAGTCATTCTTTTCCACATTCAAAAATCCCATGGCGCAATAGGGCCTGTAATCCTTTGGGTATTTTGCCAGAGAGGATTCCAAAAAGGCTTCAGCCTGGGCAAGATTCGAGACCCGCAGACAATCTAAGGCTATCCAGAGAAAGCCACCCTTATCTTCCTCAGTACTGGTTTTCTTGATATTGTTCCAGGTCTCGTCTGTGGCATCCCAGATGTTTGTGAAAAAACGGAGTTGAAAGATCCTCTTGAGTTCGCAAAATCCGTAATAAGCCAAAGAGGTTGACCCGTCGGCATCTATTTCGGGCTCTTTTCCTAATTCTGGATTTGGACTTGTTCCGGCGATATAATTTAGAAAAAGCCTGTTAATTGTATCAAAGGAAAGGTATCCCAGCTTCTCCAAAGCCCGGGTTGTCTGGGGCAGGTGCTTAGTGGGGCAGTTTGTCGTCAGGTGTTTTTTGTCGCCGCAATAGTAACAAGGTGGATTGTTGCCCTGAGTCAGAGCATTCTGGTAAAAAAAGAGATATGGCCTACTCTTTTCCCGGTCTTCTTGGATGATAAGCTTATAGAAGGACCTGGGTCGATTTGTATCGGACTCGGAGATAACGCAAAAAAGGCCCTCATTTTTTATCAACTTACGGGCAGAGGCCGAAACGTAGATCTCGCCTGGATCGATTTCTTCCCAGTTGACTTCAAGACCTTCCGTGACTATCCTGTCGGCCCTGAGATAAGGCCCCGAATCGATGATTGTCTGGATTGGAAGGATTGAAGGATCGGTATCGTGCCATAAGTTCTTTCCGATAAACGCCATGACATTCTTGGCTATGGCCAGGGCTGACGGAACTTCATTTACAATCAAAGCAACAGACCTATCCGAAAGGGTACTTTCCTTTTCGATCTCGCCACTCCAAAAATTGTCCTTTTCCGCAAGCATGCGATTCCATATCTTGGCAAAGTCATCATTGGCAATGTTCCAGATAGGTTTGAAATAGAGTAGAGTTTTCACGACAGGGTCGAACCTGACAGCTTCTTCCCATATCACCCTGTAGGCGGTAAGCCCCCTGGGAATATCTTTTTTGCCCGCAAGGTCGACCAATTCGAGACGAACCGCAGATAGATCGTGAACCAGCTCATAGACTTCCTGAGATACGTAGATCTGATCACGATCTACCAGAGAAGTCAGTTTGGCCGCTATATTCACAACATTACCAAATATGTCGTTCTGTTCAACAATACCGTCGCCAAAATGAATAGCGATTTTGATATGAATCTGTTTCTGTGGATCTCTTTTCCGATTATGTATCTTTAGTTTTTGCTGTATTTTTATGGCCGACTTCAGGGTCTCTTTGGTATTAAGAAAATAGGCCATAACAGAATCGCCCAGGATCTTAACCAGAACGCCGCCATGTTCGGTTATACATCCTGAAGCGATGTCCTGATGCACCTGGAGCATTTGCCGGCCAGCCAGATCACCGTGGGACTTAAAGAACTTGGTAGAACCGACTATATCGGTAAAAAGGACGGCTATTTTTTGTATGGAGTCCTCGGGGTACTCATCCATCGGCCTGGACGATGAGCTGTGAGATGAATCGATCTTTGAAGGTGAATGGAGTCTCATGGTTATTCTTAAAGATCGACAAAAGATAGGCTTAACTTTAATTTTTTGCCTAAGGGTTTACCGGCCCGCTCTGACGCGGGCGGGGTAAACCCGCCCCTACGTAATGTAGGGGCGGGTTTATGCCGACCGCTTGATTCCAGGGTATGGGCCACGGCTCAAAGCAAAAGAGATTATCCTTGTCAACTTTCACCTTTCAGCTTATATCCGGCTAAACTGGCTAAACGGATTTATAACTTGATTTTTGCCAGGGCAACAAATAAAGGAAGAATTGAAATAGAGCAAGGGGGAGGGATTGTCGTAGATGAAGCAGTACGTCTCTGAAAAACTATTTGTACAGGCCCAAAAGGTCATCCCTGGTGGCGTAAACAGTCCGGTGCGGGCTTGCCGTTCAGTGGGCGCAAAACCTGTCTTTATCCACCGAGCCGAGGGCTCCAGGGTGTTCGATGCCGATGGCAATGCCTATATAGACTACATCGGTTCCTGGGGCCCCATGATCCTGGGGCACCGCCATCCTGATGTGATAGCGGCCATCCAACGAGTGCTGGAGCGAGGAACCAGCTTTGGGGCTCCCACAGATCTTGAAATAGAACTGGCCGAGATGGTCATCGAAGCGGTTCCATCTGTGGAGATGGTCCGGATGGTCAACTCTGGCACCGAGGCCACCATGAGCGCTATCCGCCTGGCACGGGGTGTCACGGGGAGGGACTTGCTGATTAAGTTCGACGGTTGCTATCATGGCCACGCCGATACCCTCCTGGTAGCAGCGGGCTCCGGGGTGGCGACGCTCGGGATTCCCGGTAGCCCCGGTGTCCCTGATGCGTTCGTGCAAAACACCCTTTCCATTCCATACAACGATGCAGAGCGAGTAACCGACGTAGTTTCAAAAAAGGGTGACAAGATTGCGGCCGTTATTGTTGAACCTGTGGCAGGAAACATGGGACTTGTTTCGCCTGAGCCCGGGTTCTTAAAGACCTTGAGGACCTTGACACAGGACCACGGGATTATTCTCATATTTGATGAGGTCATGACAGGTTTCCGCGTAGCTTATGGTGGTGCTCAGGCCCTCTACGATCTCATGCCTGATCTCACCTGCATGGGCAAGGTCATTGGGGGCGGACTCCCGGTAGGGGCATACGGCGGAAGGAAAGAGATCATGAAGAAAGTCGCCCCTGATGGCCCGGTCTATCAGGCCGGGACCCTTTCCGGGAACCCGCTGGCCATGGCAGCTGGAATCGCCACATTGAAATGTCTGCAGCAGCCCGAATTCTATGAAACCCTGGAAGCCCGATCAGCCATGCTGGAGGCAGGGCTCAGGGAGGCTATTGACAAGGCGCGACTGCCTGCAGTGATCAATCGTGTCGGTTCTATGCTGGGGCTCTTTTTCACTGAAAAGCGTGTTTCAAACTTTGCCGAAGCCCAGACAAGTGATCTGACGATGTTTGCCGAATATTTCAAAGGGATGCTCGATCGGGGAATCTACCTGGCCCCATCTCAATACGAGGCTCTTTTCGTCTCAAGTGCCCACAGTGAAGGGGACATCCAGGCGACGATCCTGGCAGCCAGAGAGGTTTTTGGTGCTTTACGAATTTAGGGATTGACTTGTAAACCATGATATGGTACACGGCGCTTTATTCTCCAGAAGCCGGATATGTTGCACTGCACGGTCTTTTGGGTAAGCGCTCTTTGTCATGAAAAAAGAGACCAAGAAACAGTTCAGGGAGCTATGGTATTACAGTAGCTTGAGCTTTTCCATTGCCCTGGCTATAGTAATCGGCCTGGCGATTGGATACTGGCTGGACACCCGGTATGATACCTCTCCGCTGCTCACACTTGTCTTTCTTGGTCTTGGCATCATTGCTGGATTTCGCAATATATACCTGGCCATGAAAAAGAGCCAGAGACTGTAAGAGGAAGACCTCAGGCCGTGCGTATAGAAAGGAGACTGCTCAGATTTATCACACTGACGAACTGGATCCTTTTCTGTACGGTGACTATCTGCGGTTTCATCCTGGCACCAGGGCCTTTTGCCTGGGGAATCCTGGCAGGCGGACTCATCGTAACCATTAATTTTCAGCTTCTATACCGGACCCTTAAAAAGGCTTTGACTCCGCCACATCTTGCCAAACCCAGGGTGGTCCTGGGCAAATACTATATCCGTTTCTTCGTGAGTGCTCTGATCATATTTGTACTGATAGCAGATCATTATGTAAATCCCCTGGGACTAATCATCGGCCTTTCCGTCGTGGTTACGAGCATCTTCATAGCAACAGTTAATGAAATAAGGAAAATCATTTTCAAGGAGGCGGCGTGATATGGAACATCCAATTCTTTTTTTAGTCTCACTATTTGACGCTATTGGCCTGGGACATTTCGCCCACCACTATCCCCACGTGATCTATTCGTGGTTTGTAATGCTTCTACTGATAGTATTTGCGCTTCTTGCCGCCAAGGGGATCAGCATGATCCCTACCAAGGGGCAAAATGTTTTCGAGCTCATAATCGGAGGTATGGAAGAATTCGTTGTAGACATTACAGGAGAGGAGGGCCGTCGCTTCTTTCCGATTCTTGCCACAGTCTTTATCTATATCTTTGTCTGCAATCTAATAGGCCTGATTCCGGGGTTCTTCCCGCCCACTGCCAGTGTTAACACGACCCTGTCTTGCGCTCTTGTTGTGGTCCCCTTCACCCATGTGATTGGCGTAATGTATCACGGGCCTAAATACATCAAGCACTTTATGGGGCCCGTTTGGTGGATGGTACCCATCATACTTCCGATTGAACTGATAGGCCATGCAGCCCGGATCCTGTCGCTCACCATCCGTCTTTTTGGAAACATGGCAGGCCACGAGCTGGTTTTGGCCATTCTCTTCATGCTGGCAGGTGCTTTTTTTGCCCCGCTCCCCATCATGGCCCTTGGTATTTTTGTGTGCTTAGTTCAGGCATTTGTGTTCTTTTTGCTTTCCACAATGTATTTTGCTGGTGCAATGGAAGAAGCCCATTGATATAAAAATCTTAAAGTAAAGGAGGGAAGAGTCTATGTTCAAGAAGCTGTCGTTTTCCACTCTGGGGTCCGCGTTTTT
>DAOVEU010000153.1:0-5552 GCA_030668805.1 Desulfobacterales bacterium | reverse complement strand
GAGATTGCTCAGGCCATGAATCAAGGGAAGGGCCTTTCGTTTCTTTTTGTTACGGTTCATGTATAGACCGGACGCGCTACCAAAGATGATAAAGGGAGTCATTGCAAGGGCGACCTTACCATGAGTCCCGGTTATGAGGAAGCCGTGCGAGTAAAGATACACCATGGTCACGCCTCCCATCATGCCACCCAGCAATGTTCCCAGAGCAATCTCTCCCAGAAGGACATGCCGGTTCCATCTGAAAACCGTCTTCTGATAAAGATGAAGGAAGCGAAAGCGCTGAACCCCGAGGTAGAACACATACAGGGTCAACAGCACGGCAGAAAATTGAATGATCGGGTGAATCGCAAGCACGGCAGACCCCATTGAAGCCAGGGATTTGGGAAACAGCCCGTTAATAGTTGAACCTATTTAAACTCATGCAACAGGATAAAGTCGTTGCTGGCTCTGGTTCCGTGGCAACCGATGCAGCCTGCAGGTTTGCCAAAAGGCTTGGCCTCACCCTTGGGTGTGTATTTTGCCCAAAACCAATCTCCGTCTTTGGGATTGTATCCATGGACCTTGTACATCACAGTGATGGCCTTAAGCTCCTTGGCTTTGCCGAAGTTTTCCTTTACCACGATAGCCCCATACTGAACCGGAGGTTTTGGTGAATTCAGTGCATGGTCATTCACGTAAACCTTGTGTAGGGGGCCGTGCGGCGCTCGCCCTGGTTGCATGCCCTGATGGTCTGGCCAGAAGGACCATTCTTTGTATGGAGAAACTTTCGTGATGTGGTTCCACAGCTCAGCCGGATCTGGCCCTGGCATTTCCGCAGAGGCCAAAGAACCTGAGAGGAAACAAGCCGTAATGATTAAAACGCCGATAGTCATTGCCACTTTTTTCATTTTGAACCTCCTTATCCTAACCCTTTGCCTTGCACGTTGACATTCTAAAAAGGGTATAGAGTCCACACCAACCTATGGCGGCTGTAAAAAGCGGCACTAGGCCAATTGCTCCCCACCAACTCTTCAAATAAACGCCAACTGCAATCACAATGAGTCCGATGGACACTCTGGCAATCCGATCGGTTTTCCCAATGTTGCGTTTCATGCGTATCACCTCATTTCATGTTTATGCTAATGTCCGCTAATAGAGCATCCTTAGGCGGAGTCAATGAGGCGAAGCCCGTAAGTTCACGCCTCACCATCGAGAGTACACTGTGTAAAATCAATCTCTTTTCCGCACCCCTTGCAGATATGTTTTTTGTCAAACTCGTCTGAAAAGATCTCTCTTTCCTTCCCACAATTGGGACATTTGCAGATGAATGACTGCAAATGCTTAAACTGTTGAAAACCAGGGCAGTGTTGGGGTGTAGTCATAATAACCTCCTCGTACAATTCCTCAAACCCTCTTCTTCTCACACCTGTAAAAAAACTGCAAAACGCTTCGATGCTATTCTGCTCCCCTAGAGTCGTCACAGGGTTCGTCTTCATTGGGTCCCCTTGCATGTTCTGCACTGGGCGCTGTGGTACAGAACGGGAGGGGCTCGTCAGCTTTCTTCTTCCCTTTTTTCGTCTCTTCTTTCGACGTTTCCTGTTTTTCTTCTGTCATGATTTTCACCCCCCTCGTCACAAGCGACAACAGAATCCCAGTAAAAAGCCGTGATGTTAGCCACAGCCTGCTTCGATCTTGTCAAGGTTTTCCCCAGCGAAGTCCCAATTGACCAGGTGACCCAAAAAAGCCGTGACATAGGCCTTCCGCTCCACCCCACAAATACCTAAAGAGTTCTCATAAAATTCACCAGGTCCTTCTTCTCTTCCTCCAGACATCATCACGCCCTTAGCCAGCCGGTTGTTCAAGTCATATCGCTCATTGACTAAATCCATCTGCCGTTCCATCACCTCGGGCTTGGCAGCCTTCATGCGAGCCATTGTCTTTTCGAAGGGTTCTTTAATGACCATGGGGCTGTAACTGCTCTTTATCGCCTCTTTGGCATAGGCCGCACCCAGTGCGATAAGCGAAGCGCAAAGCGCTCCCAGAATTGCCCGTCTGCCGTTGATTAATTTTCGCATTTCTTGTCTCCTTTCCCTTGAGGATGAAAGACCGCAAGTGCTTAAACTGTTCAAAACCAGGGCAGTGTTGCGGTGTGGTCATGATTATTCCCTCTTACAATCATCAAAGGCTCTTCCTCTCAAACCAGAAAAACAAAGGAATAATGACCATTATGAGAAAAACTATGACGATCCAGTGGTTGATCCCCAATAGGCCGGGGAGGGTAATTTTACCGAACTCGCCCCACGCAAGCACATTTGTTTTCAGGGCAGGATAGACCTCGGCATATATGGCAGCGCCACACAGCATGCCAACAATGCCAAAAAGGCTGTCCCATCTTCCTTCACCCAACGCGCCAACGGCTGTCCCCGGGCAATATCCCAGAAGGCCCCAGCCAGCACCAAAAATCAAGCCCCCAACAATGTTGGCTCCGAGCATGGTTGGTTTCAGTCTCAACTCTACCAAGCCCAAATCATGGAGCAGATAGATACCGACCATGGCCACAAGCACTGTGGAGAGCATGAACTTAACAATGGCAAGATCTTTAAGGCGAAGGGCGCCCAATTGCCTGTCGTATCGTAAGACCTGGCCTTTCTCGAGGAGAAAGCCGAAAATAATCCCGGTAAAAAATCCCCAAACGAGCAGGCTCATCGACTTTCCCCTCCACCATAAAGAAACCTTGCCATGATCATTCCTGCAATAAAGAAGCAGATCAGGGAAACATAGCCGCTTACAGCCAATTGACTCGAACCGGCCAGTCCGTGACCGCTTGGGCAACCGCCGGTCATGCGGGCCCCGAACATGGCGACCATACCGCCGACAAAGGCCGCAATCCACCTCTTTAGCCTATCCGGCCCAAATCTTCTCTCCCACATGGGCGGTAATGCCGTAAGCCTGTAATCCCTCGAGAGCTTGGAGGCGAGGAGGGAACCAAAGAATATGCCTGCCACAAACATCCACTGCCAGTCTATTTTGACTTTTGTCTTTACAAAATAGTCCATCTTTGCCACCCGTTCAGGTGCAAATATTTTCTCGATCAGACCGGCTGAACGGACAAAGGTTGTGGATGCTCCCACATATTTTCCGGTTATCAGGACCGACAGGCACAAGAGAATGCCAGCCAGTCCCCCGGCCACATAAACGGACCAGCTCTTTTGCTTCAAGACATTGTTCATCATTCATCTTTCAGTTGCTTCACGTCGAATCAATACATGATACCGACTATCAGGCTTATAGCCTACACTTCACTTTGGAGGTCACTCGATAATCTCTTACGGTATATTTTGCCCTCGGTGCCCCTCCCATGGTGCCGTCAAATGGAGGAATCCCAGTACTCTCTGACATTTTCGATGCATTTCTTTTTTTCTTCTTCAGAAAGATTGGATGGATCCTTTAAGTCACCCAGTTTACATATGAACTCGTTTCCTACCTTGTCTTTCACAAGGACAAACTGCATTGCCGTTGATTCGGTTACTTCTGGTTTGTATTCCATTTTTCCCTCCTTCTACCTTAATTCAGACTTGCACACACCCGGAGACAAAGTCCACCATTGAAGGCAAATAAGGCATCTTTTCCGGTTCGGGACCCCTTGGCCCGATCTTCGGTTCGTCTCATTGGCTAGGTCACCATGAATCTCCAACCCGGCTCTTCCATCATGGGCTGGAAAAACATAATGTAAGGGCCTCTCATTAGATGTGCCATAACGCCATCATCATGAATTTTTCTTATCCTGTGATTGACCAACACCTTGGCAAAGCCCAGTTGGGCCATTTCTGCTGCATCCCACTCGCTGTGGATGAGATATTCCGGGGGGCTGGGCATGGCATCGGGTGTTTTGAACAAAGGCTTGGGATCCTTCGGCGGATTTGCACCCAAGGTTTGTAGGGATTGTACCATCGATTTCGGATCCATCATGAAGCTCCCCAAAGCGCAAACGCCGATCTGTTTAAGGATCATGTATCCCAGAAAACCGGTCGAATCCGACAGCGCCTCCATGGTATCAATGGCTCCTTGCTCAAAGGCCTTTTCTCTGCCGGGTTTGACGGTGTGCTCGGCCATGGCCACGCAGCGCATGGGTGTGGCAAAACGAATAAATTCCTTTTCCTCCTTCATGTCAACGCCAAGGTCGGTAATCTGACCCATGGATCTTACAGGGGGCATCTTGACTTTGACAATCCTGTAAACAGGCTCCCATGGGCCCTCGATGACCATGGACAGGCACCTTCCGCACAATTCAAAGGTTCTGTCAAACTGCTTTAGATGAAAGTCGTCATGGTCTTGCCACCTCTTCCACATGGTATACTGGTAGTTACGAATGGGGTTGAGTTCCTTTTCCATATGCACCTTCCCCCCACCGTATCGACCGGCCAAGGGCAGAATTCCGGTCTGGATGTTGGCCTGGAATCCCACAAACCCCGGATGCGTGGCCGTCGTGATACAGACCCTTGGCCCGACCTTTTTCATCAACCGAAAGCTCTCCTCGTTGTTGGCCACTTTCGACATGTTCAAGGCCAAATAGATAGGGCTCTCAGGCTCTTCACTTGTCTGACGTGCTTGAGCGTGGGAGAATCCTCCCGCAAAGCTGGTACCACCCGCGGCAAGCGCAGCCAGCTTAATGAAATGCCTGCGATTCATTCCTATTCCATCCTCTTTCATGATTTACCTCCCTTTAGTCTTGTATTAAAAAGGTTTTCGCCTCTCACCTTTTCTCCGATTCCCCAGAAACAGCCGGGAGCATGAAGTCAGGAGCACGAACTCCTAACATAAGGAATTACTTCTTCTCACTTCTGACCCGCTGCCGCAGGCATGGTAAAAACCCGCGCTCCCAGTTCTCGATCAAGCATGAACAGCCCGCCTGGCGCATCGCCTATGACTTTTATCTTATTGAAAATCTCAGTGGCACTCGTTTCTTCTTCCACCTGCTCGGTCACAAACCACTGAAGAAAGCTATTGGTGGCATGGTCCCTTTCTTCCATAGCGAGATTCACCTTTCGTCATTGATTTGCATGCCTAATGTGTTGAAAAAAGTTGTCAGAAATCCATACAAATTACCTCCTTGTTGTATTCCCTCCCCAGCCCCGCCACCTCTTTCACCAACATCCCTCCTTGGTAGAACCATCAAGGCCAAGGTTTCTGTCTGAAAAAATGGATTCGATCAATGCGGCAATATCCGCCAGCTTTAATGAGCTCTTTGGAATAAAGGCATCGGCTCCGCCATCGTAAGCCGCCTCTCTGTATTCCGGCAAATCATAAGCTGTAAGAATGATAATGGCTATTTCGGGATGACTTGCTTTGATTCTTTCGGTAAGCTCAAGGCCGCTTTCCCCAGGCAATCGGATGTCCATAAAGACAAGATCAGGCAGATAAGTTTTGATCTTTTGCATGGCCTCCGTTCCATCCACGGCTTGATCGATAACCATAAAAGGGAATCGCTCACACAGAGCCTCTTTAAAGGTCTTCCGAAAGGTAGCGCTGTCCTCAACGATTAATGTCTTCAACATCTTCGTTTTCTAAGTTCA
>DAOVEU010000037.1:0-9752 GCA_030668805.1 Desulfobacterales bacterium | reverse complement strand
GAGGAATTAGTCCATAAGGCACCCCCTATTATTCAGCTTTGTGGCCGGGCAGAAAACGGTGAATTGGATTGTGAGATTGGGGGAAACAAGGTCTATCTGGGCACGGGGGGCACTGCCTTGAATGTACAGGAACCCGGAGCTCGGGATTCCCGGAGGGCAACACTTGAAGACGTCGTGAACATGGCCCGCCTTGTGGAAGCCCTGGATAACATCCATTTTTACATGCTCAACGTGTACCCCAACGATCTCCCTGTGGAAGATGTGGATGTAAATCGCTTTGGTGCCGGACTGAATGGTACTCGAAAGCATGTGATGGGGGGCGTCTACACAATAGAAGGGGTTCGAAACGTTATCAAAATGGCGGAAATCGTCGCAGGCTCACCCCGGAAGCTCAGGGAACGGCCTTTTATCTCCATGGTGACTTGCCCCATCAGTCCCTTCAAACTGGATGAAAGCTATGCCCAGCTCACCATGGAGGCAGCTCGCAATCGCATCCCGGTGGTCGTCCCAGTAGAACCCCTTTGTGGTGCAACGGCGCCGATCACTTTGGCCGGGAACCTCGTGGTGCAGAACGTAGACACCCTGGCCGGCGTCATGCTGGCCCAGCTTGCCAACCCGGGTACCCCCACCCTATACGGCTGCATCTCTTCCATCACGGACCTTCGTGACATGAAGTACCTTTCGGGAGCTGTGGAGATGGGACTGATGAATGCCGCTGCTGCCCAAATGGCCCAGTTTTACCTGCTCCCCTATTATGCCACAGCGGGCATGTCCGATTCCAAGGTGAACGATGCACAGTCAGGGTATGAATCAGCCATCACCACCCTGATGGTTGCATTGGCGGGAGGAAACTTTATCCATGACGCGGCCGGATTTCTCGAGTTCTGTATGACTGCTTCATACGACAAACTGGTCATCGACAACGAAATCATCGGCATGGTCATGCGGGCCGTAGAAGGCATCCAGGTCAATGACGAGACGCTGGCCTTCGATTTGATCAAGAAGACAGGGCCGGGAGGACATTTTGTCTCTGCACGCCACACGCGCCGTCATATGCGCTCTGAGCAATACCTTCCGCAGTTGAGCGACCGGGAGGACAGGGCTAAATGGGAGGCAGCCGGGGCAAAGGACGCCAGGGTTAGGGCTTCGGAAAGAGCCAGGGAAATTCTGAATAAGCCGAGGCAACCGGCGATTCCTTCAGACATCAGACAACGGATAAGGACAGAGATTCCGGGATTGCGGTCCTTGGTTATGGATTAAACTTGATAGTATAGGAATTTCCTTTTTGGACACGGATTACCCTGGCCCAGACCGGGTTTTTCTCTCCGTGGCATTGTCCAGCTTCTGTCGCGCCAGGGCGGGCACGGATGGCCACGGATTAGGTTTATATTGTGAAATAAAGGGCAGTGTAATCAGTGAAATCCGTGTCAGAGATTTTTTAAATTCGCCCAAAGGGCGCTAAGTTTTTTTATTGTTTTCATCCACAAGGACGATCGCAGGCTTAAAGTCTCCCAGGTTTTTGTCATCTACGGTGGTATAACAAGTAATAATAATTAAATCCCCCCGGGCTCCTTTTCGGGCTGCTGCCCCTTTGAGGGCAATGGTTCCTGAGCCCGCGTGTTCCTCTATTGCATAGGTCTCGAATCGCTCACCGTTGTTGATGTTATAGACTTGAACGAGCTCATAAGGCAGGATATTTGCCGCCTTCATCAGGTCAGCATCGATCCCCAGGCTTCCTTCATAGTTCAGGTCAACTTCGGTCACCGTGGCCCGGTGAATCTTTGATTTTAGAAAGGTGCGAATCATAGGGATTGTATATTGTCGATTGGATGAATAAATAATCAATCTTGGCATCCTTCATTCCTCGGTTTACACTTTTCAAGAATGCGGGCACCAAGAGATAAATTCTCTTGTTCGTACTTTTTGGTGTCAGGTGTCAGGTGTCAGGAGCGAGAAGCGCAAGATCTGAAACCTGAACACTGAACACTGAACACTGAACACTGAAACCTGAACACTGAACCTGAACACTGAAACCTGAAACCCCAAACCTGGAATGGTGAAAAAAAGTGTAAACTACTTTATGGCGAAAATGAAGGATGCCTCAATCTTCAATAGGTTTCAAGATCGTATTATCTATCAAACGCGTCTTACCGACCCATACGGCCAAGGCCATCAGAGTCGGCCCATCAACCCGGTCTACGTCCTCGAGGGTTTCCGGGTCGCACACGGTCACGTAGTCAATTTTCGTATAAGGATAGGAGCGGATAAGCTCTGATGCCCCACGGATGAGTTCCCTGGCATTCCTTATCCCCTGAGCCACGGTTTCCTGGGCCTGTTGAAGGGACTGAAAGAGGGACAGGGCAGAGCGCCTTTCATCCTCAGACAAATAGGTGTTTCGGGAGCTCATGGCCAGACCGTCTGCTTCTCGCACAATCGGCACCCCGATGATCCTTATGTCAAGATGCAAGTCGCGTACCATACGCTGGATGATAAGCAACTGCTGGTAATCTTTTTTCCCAAAGATTGCCACCTGGGGTTTGACTATGTTAAAGAGCTTGGTTACCACCGTGGCCACACCACGAAAATGGCCTGGCCTGGATGGGCCGCAAAGGTACCGGGGAAGCATTTCCAGATCAATATGGGTCTGGTATGCTTTGTCATACATGGCCTTGGCCTCAGGGGCAAAGATTACATGGACCCCCACAGACTCCGCCAGGCTCATATCCCGATTCAGATCCCTGGGGTAGCCCTGAAAGTCTTCTCCAGGGCCAAACTGTGTAGGGTTGACAAAGATGCTTATGATCAAGGCGTCCCCGTGTTTTCGCCCCTCACGCATGAGGGCCAGATGACCCTCATGAAAGTAACCCATGGTGGGAACGAAAGCGATGGTCTTGCCGGTTTGCAGCAGGCGCTTTGCTTCCTGCTGCATGTCGTCTATGGCTGTGATAATTCGAATGTGGCCCTCCAGACATAAAACATTTAACCTAATGTTTCATTTTGCAAATGTCAACATGATTGTCGTCACTTGCAGGGTAACGTCAAAGTAGGCCTTAACATGACGTTTTACAATGAAAATTTCCTCATTTATAAAATCCCCCCTCGCCCCCCTTTGGAAAAGGGGGGAATCCAAACTCCCCCTTTAGCAAAGGGGGACCCGCCTGCCAACGCCTGGTTCGCAGCGGAGCTACAGTGCCGGCACCCGCCTGCCGATGCCTGAGACAGCATTGAGCTTACGTGCCGGCACCCGCCTGCCGACGCCTGAGACAGCATTCAGCTTATGTGCTGGCATCTCTGGCAATGGCGGGCAGGTCTCTGGCAATGGCGGGCAGGCACACGGCAACCTGCCCGCCATTGCCACGCATGCCGGCATTGAACCTGCCCCATGTACCTGGCGATGGCAGGCGGGTGGCGGGCAGGTTTAGGGGGATTTTTATGCTCGCAAAAATGTAACTTTGACGGGGCCCTGTCACCACTTGTAGATAGGATGCGAGGTATGATATAGAGATGGCAAAATATTTGCTCACGGAGGACTTATGATTGATCGCGGACGATGGTCACCCCCCCTAATGAACAAGCCTTGCCTTGTCTTTCTATTAACAGGACTTTGCATCGTTTCCCTTTTCCACGGTTATGTGTATGCGGAAACAGATCCAAATTTTCCACCTCAAAGCAGGGCTGATGTCCTTGATAGCCCATGGATTGATCGGATTATCCCTTCCAAGACCAGTGATTTGTTGGTTGTTTTGAAAAACGGGCTCACAGTATTGATTCGTGAGGCTCACGGATCAAAAGTGGTCTCGTCTCGGGTATTGGTCAAGACCGGATCGATTTATGAGGGACAGAGGACGGGAGGCGGGCTTTCTCACTACCTGGAGCACGTGGTCTCAAGCGGCACAACTTCAAGGTTTACCGAGGCACAGATCAAGGTGCGTCTTCAGGCCATAGGCGGGGCCTCCAACGCCTATACGAGTTATGGCCATACCGGATATTTTATCAATACCACACGGGAGCATCACAAAGAGGCCCTTTCCCTGCTTTTGGCCTATGTGACTGACTGTCAATTTGATGAAACCGAATATCAGAGAGAGAAGGGTGTGATACTCCAGGAATTTCAGATGGGCGAGAACGACCCCTCGCGCCAACTCTGGTACTCATTTATGAAGACAGCGTATCGCAAGCATCCTGTCCGGTATCCCGTTATTGGGCAAAAAGAGATCTTTCTCAAAATGGACAAAGAGGATCTCGTAGCGCATTATCGTCGATGGTATGGGCCAGAAAATATGGTCGTTTCGGTGGCTGGAAACGTAGATAAAGAGGAGGTACTCAAAACAGTGCTTGATCTTGTCGGACCCCTGAAACACGCTGCAAATCCCACATATGTTCTTCCGGCAGAACCACCCCAGCTCGCCCCGCGCAGGGTGGAAAAGACCGTACCTATGGCAAGGATCGCACAGGCTCAAATTGGCTTTCGAACCGTTGCCCTAACCGATCCGGACCTTTATCCCCTTGATGTGCTGGCTGTTGTCATGGGTGATGGACGCACTTCAAGACTGTATCAAACAGTACGTGATAACAAGGGCCTGGTCCTTTCGATCAGTGCCGGGAGCTGGACCCCCGTTTTTGCAAAAGGCCAGTTTTTGATCTCTATGGATCTCGCTTACGAAAATCTGTCGAAAGCAATTGATGCGGTCTGGGAAGAACTCTCAGACGTTCAGAAAAACTCGATAAGCGAAGAAGCTCTGAAGAGGGCCAAGAACAAGGTGGCGGCGGACCATATCTTTGGTCAGGAGTCTGTGCAAAGCCAGGCTAGCCAGCTTGGATTGGATTGGGCAGCCACGGGTGATCCTTATTTCAGTGAAAACTACGTGTCAAAGATCCAGGAGGTTGCCTGCGAAGATGTGAGGCGGGTAGCAAAAAAATACTTTCAGAGGGACCGGATGACCCTTGCAGTGATCAAGCCGCCCGGGGCAGCATCGAAACCCCGGGAGTTGCCGTCGCCACCTTCTATCTCGCAGGAAAAAGTTCACAAGATCATACTGCCAAATCAGATGACTCTTCTTCTGAAAAGGAACACAGCTGCGCCCATTGTTGCCTTAAAGCTCATGGTGAAGGGGGGACTTCGGTTTGAGCCGGTTGAGAAGTCCGGCATTTCTCATTTTATGGCATCCCTTCTGACCAAGGGGACGGAGAATCGATCCAAACTCCAGATTGCAAAAGTCATCGAAGATCTGGGTGGATCGATCCGGTCGAGTTCTGGACACAATGTGGTCAGCGTCTCCGTTTCTGTCCTGAAAGAACACCTCGATATCGCTCTCAACCTGCTTTCCGACGTGGTTCTCCATCCCACATTTCCGGAAAGTGAAATCGAAAAGCAGCGCAGAGAAACGCTCTTGGCCATCCGAAGACTCGATGAGCACTGGACGTCAGAGATTACCCGACTCTTCAAGCGGCATTATTACCATAAGCACCCCTACCGAAATGATGTGATCGGCTCAGCCAAAGCTGTGGAGAGCTTTTCCGCTGAAGACATAAGAGATTTTTACGAATCGATCATGATGCCGAACAATGCCGTCTTGGCTATATTCGGAGACATTGATCCTGATGCAGTCACTTTTAGGGTGGAAAAGGCATTTAAAGATTTTAAACCCGGTATTTTGGAACAGCCTATCATTGAGATGGAGACCCAAAATATTATCCAGGACGAAACCTTTGGGATATTCAACGAGAAGACATCGGCGGCTATTGTCATAGGGTATAACGGCCTGACGCTTGCCGACCACGACCGCCCCGTGGTGGAAGTGTTGGACGCCGTTGTTTCAGGCATCCGATATCCCAGTGGGTGGCTCCACGACGCCCTGAGAGGCGGGGACAAAGATCTGGTCTATGTCGTGCATGCCTATCCCGCCTTTGGAATCGATGGCGGGTATTTCGGGATAATGGCCCAGACCACCATCGACAATCTTGACGAGGTCTTCAAGATTATTCTGGATAATATGGCCTTGATTCAAGATACGGAGGTGGACCCCGCAACCTTAGAGCGAGCCAAAAGTATGTGCATCACCACACATGAGATTGGCCTGGAAAGGATTGCGTCTCAGGCCTCAAGTGCTGCTGTCAACGAGATTCTGGGGTTGGGCTATGACTATGATAGCAAGTATCCTGGCTTCATTCAGCGTGTTAGTGCGGGGGACGTCTTGCGGGTGGCGAAGAGACTGTTTTTCCACCATTTGATTGTGACAACGAAACCGAAACAAGTGCCTAAAGTGAACTAAAGTGAGCTAAAGTGCCTAAAGTTGAAGGTATGAAGACAATTTTCTACAAGAAGTTTTTTCGGGATCACAATTTGTAACCATAGATTGCTTTGCTCCGCTCGCAATGACACAAGGCATTTGAACCCCCTGAACGGAGATCTCAACTTTAGCTCACTTTAGGCACTTTAGGCATTTTAGCTCACTTTTACTTTTGCACCATGAAGCAACCCAGGTATTTTCGGATGACCTGGGTATAGAATTCAATCTTTTCTTCGTCTTCGGCTCCTCTGATCCCTTTGAAATTGAAAAACGTAAGGCCGTTCTCGTAATTGATTTGAGAAAGGGCCTCGCTTCTTTCGGTTACTCGTTGCTTGTATAACTGATTGCCCAACGCCCGGATCTTTTTTATGCGCTCTTTCTTGACCAGGTCGCGCCGATTATATGCTTTCAGTACCTTGAGAACCACCCAGTACGATTCGAAATAGGTCTTGAGGAAGCTTGCAAAACACAACAGTTTCCGGAAACCTGCAGCAGGAATATTGTACGTGTCAGGAAGCGTTGGATGAGGCATGAGTATGGCGTCATCAATGAATGCCTTTAGGGTCTTCCTGACCATATATTCGGGGGTCTTGTCTACGTCGTAGGCGAACTCATATTTAAAGAGGTCTTGCAAGAAGTTGTAATCCGACTGCAAGGCCGATGCCGAGAATTGAAAGGCGTCATAGGAGAGGATCGCTAAGGCGGTGTATGCCGCCGGAATAAAAAAATGGATGCAGTTGTTCTTGTAATATTCAAGGTTTAGGCGTTTGTTTTCCAAGACGAGATACCATTTCTCGTCCGTGGCTGTATCATCTTGCCCTTTTTCTCGCTGTCTCTCGACAAGCTTTCGATTGCTATACATGGCTAACACGTTTTCGACAACATGGTGGGGATCGTCAAGGTTTTCCGACAACCGGGCTTTTTGGGAAAGCAAATATTTTAAGTAAGTCTCCGCATAATCCATAAGCTCGTTTTGGCTAAAACGCGGTTTAGGGTAATTCAGGATAGCACACGCTGTGAGCGCCTGGGGCGTGACCACTGAGACGGCGTTGATGGCATTGATGATCCGATAGGAGAGGTTGCGGCCCAAGGCCTGATATTCAGCCTGGTCCATCTCCTGCAGAGAGGGGTTGGATCTCGATACCAAGCCCTCTAGTGAAATCGGCTCAGCAAATTGGACATATATACGGCCGTATCGCTTTTTCAAAACCTTTCGGGCCCGAATCAGTTGCCAGAAGCTTTCCTGTTTCTTTTGGATTCCTTCCAATTCGTTCAAGAAGGCGGTTTCTTCCAGAAGGCGGTCATACCCAATATAGACAGGCACAAACATCAAATCTTGACAGACGCCGTTCTTGAATGCATCCAGTAGTATAGAAACCAAACCTGTTTTTGGAAGGACCAGTTTTCCTGTTCGACTCCGTCCCCCCTCAATAAAGAACTCGATGTTAAAGCCTTGGTCAATTAACATGTGGACGTATCCTGAAAAGATGGCCGTATACAGTTTTGCCCCGTGAAAGGTCCGTTTTATGAAAAAGGCGCCGCTTTTCCTGAAAAGGGTTCCCATAGGCCAGAAGGCAAGGTTGCGCCCTGCTGCTACATGAGGAGAGGGTATGTTATTGGTAAATAAAAGGTAGTTAAGGATAAGGTAATCAAAATGGCTCTTATGGCAAGGAACAAAGACAAGGGGAGCCTTTGTAGCCGCACTTTTCACCCGGTGCAAGCCTTCCATATCAAGTGTGATACCGTCAAACATGGTCTTCCATACCCATCCAAGGATTATAGAGAGGGTCTGAATGAAGGTAACACTATAATCGGCTGCAATTTCATTTAGGTAGGCATCGGCTTTCTTATAGATTTCGCTGATATCCTTCTTTTGGGATTGAGCGTACCGCTTCATGAAATCCTGGAACCGTTCATTTCTCAGTATGAGTTCCTTCAACTCCTCTCGCGTCTTAACGACCGGCCCGGTGATGCTCTGGCGGTGGCGATTCATCTGTTCCAGAAGCCTGTTTCGGAGGGTAAATGAGAGCTGTTCAAGTCCTCGACTCTGGTTTTCAGGCTCCTCAAGAAAATCTTTCAGGTTGACCGGATCAGAGATCTCTACAAATGCTTTTTGAGGAGTACGCAAAATAACTGCCCATCGTCGGAGTCGCCCCGGGTTTTCCTCACTGCCAAACATAATATCAACAAGACTTCGAGGAGGACGATGGGGCTTCTTACTGAAAAAGAGCCACTGGGGGACTATGCACACCGGACGATCGGTCGTGCGCTGCAGTTCAATAAGATATTCTAAAGGGTCCTCTTTGGCCTTTACAAATCGATGATAGAACCCCTTTCGGTCAACCAGAGAGAGAAAGGCCGCAGATCCGGCTTCCATTTGACGCTTAAAGTAGCCAGATTCATAAGGATTTGGAAAGACCCTATACCTGAAGAAATGATCCAGATGGGCAAGGACGATACGAATGAGTCGGGAGACCTTCTGCCAGAGAAAAATCCTATATTCAAAGCCGATTTCCGGAAAAGGGATCCCTTCCTCTTTGTATCGGGTATGATAAAAAAGATATTCAAAGCGGCTCCTGTACTTAGAGACGTAGACGATGATAGCTTCTTTCGAGAGGGTTTTCAGGAATGCACTCTGGGTTGGGTTAATATACACATCGGAAAAGAATGACTTCAGAGTCAAGGATGGGAAAAAACCCGACTTTTCCGGCAGGCAACAGGTATAATGATTATGATGGCCCTGAAGAGCAGCGTTTATCCATGAATTGATCTTTGTTTTTATTCGTTGAATCAGTTTCATTTCGCCCGTTGTGCCCGTTGGCCCGTTTACCCGTTGGCCCGTTAGCGGTTTGTCTTATTGGTTGTGAACTGGCCAACGAGTTAACCGAATATTTACAAATAGTTACAAAGGACAATTTCCCAATTACTCGTACGGGAACGATAGCACAAATTTTTTCTGTGTCAATTTGAAAATAGTGTGCTATAAAAAATTTAGGGGCTTCGCCCCAATTGGAATAATGGAATGGTGGCCCGCCCTGGCGCGACATGAGAATAATAAGCGGTGCCATGTAAAAACCCGGTCTGGGCCAGGGAATAATGGAGTATTGGGTTAAGAGGAATGAAAACAATTAAGAAATGATTCTTTTCGGCTCCTTATCCCCAACATTCCATTGTTCCACTATTCCATCATTCCATACTAATGGCACAGAAAACTGCCAGTGAAAGATACATGATTACAATGAGTTGTAGAATTTCCGAGACGTCAGAGTTAGACATTTACGGTCAGGAAAGCAAATGGCAAAGCTGCCTAATGGCATCCATCCGACGCGGTAAACCCCGCGGCTGATGCCAAGTCATTGGGCCGCTAGCTTGAAGCTGAAGGATCTCAGTCTGCAAGTATTGCGAAATTCCATGGAGGAAATAGCTGCATGACCGGGAAGGCATTTCAGGATTATTATCCAG
>DAOVEU010000096.1:0-6812 GCA_030668805.1 Desulfobacterales bacterium | reverse complement strand
CAGGAAATTGAACAAAGGCTTTTTCTCTATGGGATCAATATCCTCGGCAACGACCTTACCATATACGAGACTGTAAAGCTTTCCGCCCCGGTTTTCCCTCACACCGCAAATACCCCTTTTCCCCTCTTTGATCTTGCACCGGTGATTGCAGAGATTGCAGCGGACATCGCCTCCCGGAAGGAGCGTGTACAACATAGCCTCTTTCATCTGGCCCTCCCTTATAATGGGCGCTATTTCCCCACATCGAGGGAGTCTCCCCACAACCCGTGGATATTGCAGTAGGCCAGGGCATGGAAAGACTGTCTGCATGGCCTTGAAGGTCCTGCAGAGTCCCTTTTCAACGCTCATCTACTATGTAATACATCTGCCTGCTTCAGGAGCAAGGATTTGAAGCGATCCAAGGTGACTGGATAGGCGTGGATAGGTATCCCCATCCAGTCAGAGTATTCCAGGAACTCTTCAGGACGTTCGGCCATATACCGGTCAATATAGCCCAGTGCATCAAGGACAATGGCTCCTCCGGTATGCCGTGGAAAATTTTCATTGGCAAGACCCTTATCCCATCCCTTAAACACATAATGTCGAAACTTGACCCAGCCCGGCGTCATCCACCATACCTTTTCTCCACCGGCCATTTCCTGTGCGATCTTTTCCCGTTGTTCTTCGTTGGCCAGCATGTCCATACAGTGCGTCGCCTCCACCCTCGCGACATTGGGTCCCTGTTCTTCGATGATTTTTCTCATGGTGCGGGTGGGTTCATCGGCATTCACATAACAGAACTTGCCACCATACACCACAAGGACGCTGTCCGCCTTTTCTTTAGCCTTGTTGATTCTATAGATCAGTTGTCGCTCCAGTTCTGCGGGTCTCTCGTGAAGCCCTGGAGTGTTATAAAAGATGTGTCTTGCATCCAGAAATCCACTTTTCTGTAGATATCTGAGGTCTAAACTCAAAGTTCCGCATGATACTATTGCAATATCTGAAAACGATACCTGACCCATCACACCCCTCCGTTATCAGTAACGGTTCTGTGCCTTAAGGCTGGACGCAATCTTGGCCCGCAACGGATTTACCCTGTTAACAAAATCATCCCGACTAGCATCATCCTGAAAGATCGCTTTGCGTTCAATTCCCCGGCAGATGATTTGATGTAGCGCGCCCGGTGCGTCGATACGAGCCCTTCGCGGCATATCCGACCCTTTATCTCATTTCGTCACCAATGGAGACGCATAAATACATGACCGTCCCTTCCTTCTCCTTCTCCCGTTCACATATGTCTTGGATACATCTTCAGCCCTTACCAAGGGCATGAATTTCCCCTCGTTTTCTATTACCCATCCCCCGATTCCCAGCCTTGGGCAAAACCACGGTAAAAACAGCACCCTTGCCCGGCTCGCTATCCACGCGTACGTGTCCTCCATGGGCTTCGATGATGGTCTTTACTCCGGCCAGCCCCAGACCGAAACCCCTTTTTCCCTCTGTGCCTGCCCCTCGATGAAAGGCATCAAAAATATAAGGTAATTCATCAGGAGGTATGCCAATACCTTCATCTTCCACCTTCACGATGACCTCTGTGGCTGCCTCCTCGGTCGTCACAGTGATCGTGCCTTTTTCCTTTGAGAACTTCAAGGCATTGTCCACAAGATTGGTAAACACCCTGCGTAACTTGTGGGCATCAGCCTCGATTATGGGAAGCGCCTCTTCATTTTCGAGCTTGAGCCTGATTCCGCATTCTGAGGCCCTGAGCCGATAGGAATCCAAGATCTCTATCAGCTCTTTATCCGGTGAGGTGGCAGTAAGATTCAATTTCAATTTTCCTGTTTGCAGTCGAGAAAACTCCAAGAAATCATCGATCAGCAATTCAAGCTTGCCCGATTCATTCTTGATAATCTCAAGATATTTCTCATGCTTTGCTTCATCAATGCTCCTCAACTTTTTTAAAAGTCGCAGTGCAAATCCCCCGATAATGGTGAGGGAGGACTTCATGTCATGGGCGAACATAGAAATGAGATTGTCCTTCTCCCGCTCCAAAGCTTTTAGGCGGGAAATATCCTGAAAGGACTCGACGCCCCCGAGGAGGTGGCCAGCATCGCTAAATAACCCGGCGGTATTCATCCTGACTGCAATGGTTTCCCCCCGTTTGTTACGAATGGTTGTTTCGACGAGAGAGACTGGTTTTTTACCTTTCACGGCGGTCCTCAAGGGGCAATGGGCCTGGCACATCCCCCCCTGGAGGATATCGCCACAAAAACGGCCCATAGCCTCCGCCTTTGTATATCCAGTCACCTTCTCAGCCCAGCGATTAAAACCGGTAATCTTCAAATCTGCGTTGACCGTGAAAACCGCAGCCGGAAGGCTATCAATGACAAACCTGTAGAAGGTTAGGTCGTGAACATCTTCGTTATCCCCTCTGGCCGCGTCTGAATCTTGAATAACATCCCCCATAAGCCCCACCTCCCTACATTTGATTTGAGAACCGTCCTTCGATCATTTCAACAATGTGACCCTCCGCAATAGAAGCAATAATCATATAACCTGTTAGGATCACGAAAAATGGTATACCAAAATAATGAACCATCAAAGGCAACAGGGGAATTTTTATAGCCCTATTATATAGAAACACCGCAATCAAACCCCTCTTCATCCCCTGGTTTCGAAGATTCCTCAATAAGGGATACCAGAGGTAAATAGGCCCGTGGCTGAGCATGCCTGTAAATACGGCTAAAAACCAGCCTCTGATTCCGGAGCCTTTGCCGACATACTTTGACACGGTCTTCGGATTAACAAAATAATCCATAAGTGCCATAAGAAGTATGATCAGGATCAATGCTGGGAATATGTGAACTAGTATATGTCCGCTTGCTTTAAGAGATTTCTGTACTTTTTCTGGCTCGAAAAGAAACAGGAAGAGATATAAAAAAACAATAGAGCACAAAAAATATGCGCCATAGGGTCTTTCTTTCCTTTTTTTTCTACATTCTGTGGTACTCTCTTTTGTCTCATTGAATCGCCGTCAACGTCTTAACGGTTGCTATTGAAACCAAGATCGATAGAATAAAAGATAGGATATTCCTAACACACGCAAATCGTTTTCCCAGAATGGCTGCTTCAGCAGGAAACTGAATGATACCAACCGTAACCCATGCCACGATAAACGCTGTTACTGCAACGAGGCTGACATTTTCCTTTATCAGCTCTCCCCCTATGACATAGCTGGTAACAGCGTTACCACCGGAGATACTGCCAATGAGTGAACCAATTACGGTATCTTGGAACAGTTCTCCCGTAAACACAGCAGAAAGCATGCGGCTTGATACAAACGATCGGAAAAGGCCCAAAAGCAGAATGACACTAAGCAACACGGGGAATGCTGTCCCAAAAGCTTTGAGTGCTTTATAGAAAGAGATTAGCATATTTTTCCTATCATCATTGTATTTTTTATGATTCATCTTTCTTCCGTTCGGATTCGAAGCATCAATAGACCCAAAGCCATGATGAACATCCCGAAGACGACCCCGAAGATCTCCGCATGGCTGTGACCATAACGATGTGCCATTGGGAGGAGCTCATCTATTGAGATATATACCATAATTCCCGCTGTGAATGCTAAAAGGAATGTCAGAAGCGGTTCTGATAAAAACGGCATTAATTATGACAACGGTTATATACAAGCTTCTGTAGGGGCCGATCAAGGCAGACTCTATTTACGCGTTGGGTCACCGGATGTTAAAATCCCAGGCCAAAAAGGGCAGTCCCTATTGCAATCCCAAAGGCAAGATTAAATACCTTGATAAGGATAGAATCTTTGATGCTGTAGGAAAGCAGTGGGAGCATGCCATGGCCATCCTGGACAAATGATGCGGTGAAAAGCACCGAAAAGGGCACCAGCCCTTGCGCATACATCATCACGAATATCAGATGCGGCCCCGACTCAGGAACCATTCCAATTAAGGCACCGATCAGAAGTACCCACATCATGTGCTCCCGGATAAAGGCATCCAGGTTCCAGAAGGCCAAACCCCAATGTACAAAGAATAGGGCGCCAAAGGTCCACAAGAAAACACGAAAGAGGTGCTTCTTGATGATGTGATCCCAGATGTGAACGTGCAGGTAATGTTCAGAGCAAACCGCAGCAATATATAAGGAGCACACTGAAAGGCCTATAAACGTGGTGCGTTTCCAGTCCCAATGGGTTGGGCCAAGAGTTCCCACCAAAACCAACACGAGAAAAGAGCCTATGAAGGCAAGAAGGAGAAAACGGGTAAAGGAAAGCGACTGAACATTTTGAATGATATTCTTAGGCTTAAAAATGGCACTACCCTTAAGCGAATCTTCCTCTCCAGGAACGTAGTCACACTGGTGCTCAAGACAAGATTCACACGGAACAATCCCAACCATCCCAATAACTTTGTCGCTTACCCAAGCAAAAAAGATCCCCAGGAAGAACAGTAATATGAAAAGGGCCAGAGCAGTACCCGGAAACTGAGCAAGCATCACAAAGGCTTCGTCCCCGGAAGTGGCTATCATTCCACCTACTATCGCACCAAAACTGATTATGCCGTGGACATAGAGGCTTACGTTCATGAAAGCGCCCAGACAACCCGGGGTGGAACCGAGAAAAGAGGCGAGAGTATACTGCCGCCACAGACCTCCTTGCATGATCTCCGTCATTCGCCTTTTGCTCGCCGTGTCAATAAAATCGACCAAAAGCATCATCACAAAGACAAAGACGGTGATCATCAGGGCATGTTTGAAGATATCCAGGATTTCCATTTCATTTTCGCCGTATCGTTTAGTGGCTTATCACTCATTTTTTAGGCGCATTTCAATTCGCAATTCCCCGAGCGACCCTTATCTCAAACTGTCTAGAACTATTTTCCCACTTCCATCCCGTCACCTTAGTCTTTTAAAATCTGCTCGACCTTGTGCCATATTCCCTTAATGGCATCAGATACCTTGCCATCTGAAAATTCGACAATACTCTTTTCGGCCACCATGGCATGGGTAACCGCCGTATCGTAGGGGATACGACCCACAATCTCGATTTGGTGTTTTACACAATAGTCTTCGATCTGATCTGTCATCTCCTCATTCAGATCAAATTTGTTGACGCAGGCCATGGTGGGTATCTTAAAGAATGCAGCCAACCCTCCAACCCGCTCAAGGTCGTGCAACCCTGACAAAGTCGGTTCAGTCACAATCAAGACGGCACTGGCACCTGTTATGGAGGCAATCACCGGACATCCAATCCCAGGGGGGCCATCTACAATAATGGTATCAAGCCCTTGCTCTTCGGCCAACACTTTGGCCTGGTTTCTTACCAGACTCACCAGCAGCCCGGAGTTCTCCTCTGCTATGTGCAGCCTGGCATGGACCATGGGCCCAAACCGCGTTTCCGAGATATACCACTTCCCGCATATGTTCTGGGGAAAGTCGATGGCCTGCACCGGACAAAAGTAGACGCATACGCCGCATCCCTCACAGTCGATTTTGTCCACTACAAAGTCCGGGCTGATCGCATTGAACTGACACCGCTCCAGGCAGTCCCCGCATTCAATACACCTTTCCAGGTCGATCTGCGCGGTTCGGCCTCCCTTGAAATCTTCTTCATGCTTTATTTCAGGCGTAAGTATCAAATGGAGATCAGCCGCATCCACATCCGCATCAGCCATAACCTTATTCCTGGCAAGTACCGCAAAAGAGGCGACCACACTCGTCTTTCCGGTGCCCCCCTTCCCACTTATGATCGTAAGCTCTTTCATCCAACCAGTTCCCTTATTCTATGATAGACCGCTTGAAGCCTTTTTTTCATCTCAGGCATGATATCCACCATCATAATGCCCCGCGAATAGGCTTCGGCAATCTTTCGGTCGTCTGGAATCTCCATCAAGATTGGTATGTTCTCCTCCCTGGCATACTGCACAACCCGGTTGTCTCCCACATCACAACGGTTAATAATGATGCCAAGGGGAATCCCCAGGATGCATACAGCCCCAACCGCTAGCTTGAGGTCGTTCAGCCCAAACGGGGTAGGCTCGGTCACCATAATGGCAAAGTCAGATCCTTTAAGCGCTGCAATGACCGGACACGATGTCCCGGGTGGGGCGTCGATAATAGCAATCTTTTTGGCATCGATGTGCTCCTTGACGCGGTCAATCACAGGCGGAGCCATGACCTCACCAACGCGCAAACGGCCATGAACAAACTCCACCGGGCCGGATAACCCTGTTTCCAAGACGCCAAGCTCTCGCTCCTTTTCGCTTATGGCCTCTTGAGGGCAGACCATCATGCACCCCTTGCAACTATGGCAGAGCTCCGGAAAGGTCAGGACCTTTTTCCCAATGACCGTGATGGCACTGAACTGGCAAATCTCGGCGCACTTTCCGCAGAAATCGCACCTGTCCAGATCGACTTCAGGGATCGGTGTTGTTACCCTCTCTGTGTGTTTGATTTCAGGTTTCATAAAAAGGTGGGCATTAGGTTCTTCCACATCGCAATCCAGCAGTTGCACCTTTCCGATCAATGACACAGCCAGATTGGTGGCGATGGTGGTTTTGCCCGTGCCCCCCTTTCCACTGGCAATACAGATAACCATAATACCTACCCCCGCGTCATGGTGGCCCCGCACTTGGGGCATTTCAGATCAAAACAAGGGCTTCCCGTCTGGTGGGGGACTCGTTCACCACAGCTAGGGCAAACGCAGTCTCCACCAGGGCCTGCGGCAAAGCCACCCCGTAGGCCGCGTCCACCGCCGCCGCGTCCCATCCCTCTGCCTGTTCCAGGGCCTTGACCTCTTGGGCCTGTTCCGTCTC
>DAOVEU010000113.1:0-6303 GCA_030668805.1 Desulfobacterales bacterium | reverse complement strand
GGCCATTGTGAACCAGTTGAAGACATCAGGACGAGAGGAATCCATGAGCCATCGCAAGGTCTATCGACCCTGGGGGGCATATGAGAGTATAGATGTATCTGAACGCTTCCAGGTAAAACGGATCACGGTGAAACCTGGTGGAGTTCTTTCTTTGCAGATGCATCATCACAGGGCAGAGCACTGGATTATAGTTAGAGGTACTGCCAGTATTACCCGAGGCGATGAGGTGTTATTACTGACAGAGGACCAATCCACCTACATCCCGTTGGGAGTAAATCATCGTCTTGAAAATCCGGGGGTGATTCCCCTGGAGTTGATAGAGGTTCAGACTGGTAGCTATTTGGGAGAGGACGACATCATAAGGTTAGAGGATATATATGGGCGCTGATCTTGTATGTTTCATGGCCTATGATATACGTGGCCGCATCCCTGATCAATTGAATGAGGCGATTGCCTTTCGTATTGGCCGGAGTTATGCCGAATTTCTCAAGCCTGAACAGGTTGTCGTAGGACGTGACGTTCGACTCTCCAGCGAGTCTATTTGTGATGCCCTCAGCCAGGGCCTGATGGAAAGCGGCGTGAACGTATTCGATATTGGTCTGTGTGGCACAGAGGAAGTATACTTTGCCACCTTTCACCATCATATGGATGGCGGAATCATGATAACTGCGAGCCACAACCCCAGGGATTTTAACGGCATGAAGCTGGTTCGGGAAGAAGCACGTCCTGTCAGCGGCGACACCGGTCTTCATGACATCCGCCGGCTGGCAGAACAGGGATTATTTTCCCAGGCGGAAATATCAGGACAGCGCAAGCCATTGGCCATCCGGCCCGACTACATCAGGCATCTGTTGCACTACGTGGATATAGCAAAACTCAAACCACTCAAAATCGTGATCAATTCCGGTAACGGCTGCGCAGGTCCGGTGATGGATGCCTTAGAGCCCCATTTGCCTTTTGAGTTCATTAAGATCCAGCACCAACCTGACGGGACCTTTCCCAACGGCATCCCAAACCCACTGTTGCCAGAGAACCGTTCAGTTACCAGTAAGGCCGTTCTCTCTTCAGGGGCCGATTTGGGTATTGCCTGGGATGGGGATTTTGACCGCTGTTTCTTTTTTGATAAAAAAGGCCGTTTCATCGAGGGCTATTACATCGTAGGTCTGCTGGCTGAAGCATTTCTGGCCAAAAAACCAGGGGAGAAGATTATCCACGACCCACGGTTGACCTGGAATACTATTGATATCGTGACCCGTGCAGGCGGCATACCCATACAGAATAAGACCGGGCACGCCTTTATGAAGGAACGTATGAGGTCTGAAGACGCGGTTTATGGTGGCGAGATGAGCGCTCATTATTACTTCCGGGATTTTGCCTATTGTGACAGCGGTATGATCCCGTGGCTATTGATTACAGAACTAATGAGTAAGAAGGAACAACCACTGTCCGCCATGCTTGATGAACGTATGGCCATGTATCCGGCCAGTGGTGAGATCAACCGAAGACTGGATGATCTTTTAGCTGCTATTGCCCGCGCACAAAAGGTATATGAACCTCAGGCTCATAGCATAGATGAAACCGACGGTATAAGCATGGAGTTTGATGGTTGGCGCTTCAATCTACGCTGTTCCAATACCGAGCCGGTATTACGCCTGAACGTAGAATCCAGAGAGGATGTCAACTTGATGCAGAAAAAAACAGAGGAGTTACTGGCGCTGATCGAGATCAGTGGATATCGCAATTATTCAAGCTAGTCCCCTGGAGGGTATCCCTAATCAACCAAACAAGTCTGCATGTGAGCCAGTGCGAACCAGGCAGAGTTCGCTGCCTTCAATCCGGTATAAAAGCAGCCAATCAGGTTCGACATGGCATTCCCGGCAATCCTTCAGCGTCCCTTTGAGTTGGTGATCTTTGTTCCGGGCAGGCAATTTTTCAGCGTTGGCCAAAAGATGAATGATTTGTTTCAGCTTATCCATATTTTTGCCGCGCCTGGCAAGGAGCTTCACATCCCTTTTAAACCGGGTATCGCGCCTGATGGACCGCACAGCTAAATCCCTAAATCTTCAAAAAGCTCATCTGTTGACGAAAAGGTTTTACCACGACCCCGGCGCGAATTTTCAATGGCCTTCATGGTCTTTTCATTGGGAATATGCAGCTCGAACGGCAGCCCCCTCTGGGCAATAACCTGCCGGTAAAACAATTCATAGGACTGCGATACGGACAAACCCAGTCCGCGCAGGATTTCCTCCGCCTGCTTTTTTATCTCAGGATCGAGCAGTGCCCGTGCCGTTGCAGTTTTTGAAGTCCCCATACTTCCCTCCCTTTATTGCTTTCGATTATATGGCATATAATATGCCATAAGGAAAATAATGTCAATGTCCCGGTTGTGGTGATCGCTCCAGAAAAAGCAGTTGGAGGCCAGTCACAGTTAAATCGATATTGCACAAATTCGGCGATGATGGCGAACTCAAAAATGGTGCCGCGAAGAACAAAACCGGACAAATTGTCAATCCGTTTTATAATTTGTCCGGATTTGAGAAATATTGGGGACGTTCATGACGGGGCCTTTCGTCACCCCCAAAGATGAAAATTCATCACCCACTCGCTACGCTCGCTCGACACACACAGACGAACACAGACTCTGGCATCTGCCAAACCGGCAAATGGCCCGATAGCTACTTTTTTCCCGCCATGTCGGCAGGAAAAAACGTCTGTATTTGTCTGTGTGGGTCTGTGGCTAATCCAAAAAGTGTTTTCACAGTAAAAGGGGAAAGGAACGGATCAAGAAAGTCCTCTGTCCTCTTTCAAGTACTCCTCAATTGATTCCAGGAAGACTGTGCCATACTCTCTGAGTTTTTTCTCTCCCACTCCACTGATCTTGAGAAAGTCTTCGGGCGTGGAGGGCTTTTGCCGTGCCATGTCACGCAGTGTGGCATCGCCAAACACAATGAAGGCCGGCACACCTTTCTTGTCTGCGATTTCACGCCGCAACATTCGCAATGCCTCAAACAGTCCCCTGTCAACACCTTCCCACGAGTCTTGTGCAGCCTTGGGCGCTTTGACGGGCCTTATTGCAGGCTTGAGCAGGCGGGGCGTCTCTTTGCCTTTGAGAACACGCCACCCCTTTTCGGTTACTTCCAGGACGTTGTATTCCTCAGACTTCCGGACGCAGCCCTGTGCCACGAGCTGCTCGATCCAGTCACGCACAATTTGTTTTTTGAACGTAGACAATAGACCATAAGTACTCAGCGCATCATGACCGCTCTTCAGGATTCGCTTCTCGCGCGAACCGGTCAGCATCAAGGCCGTGTAGTCAGCGCCAAAGCGCTCACGTAGGCGTACAATGCAGGAAAGGATTTTCTGCGCGGTCTCCAGCGAGTCTCTCATGCAGTCCAGGTCACCGAGACACACGTCACAGGCGGCGCAGTTGTCTTTATCCAGGTCCTGGCCGAAGTATTTGAGAATTGCCCTGTGTCTGCAAACGACGCCCGCGCAGTAACCATACATATGGTTCAGTTTGCTCAGGGCTATTTTCTTCACATCAGGCTCTATGTCCCGGAGGATATTCTTCCATATCCCATAGTCACCGCCGGAATAGAACAGGCAGCATTCGGCTTCAAGGCCGTCGCGACCAGCCCTCCCGCTTTCCTGCTGATAGTGTTCAAGTGACTTGGGCATGCCGGTGTGAATCACATAGCGCACGTTTGATTTATCAATGCCCATGCCGAACGCAACGGTGGCAATGATGATGTCAACCTTTTCCCTCATAAATGCCGCCTGGTTTTTCTTTCGATCCTCGTCCTCCATGCCTGCATGATAGGGCAGAACGCTGTAGCCCCTGCGGGTCAACTCAGCACACATCTCATCCACATCTGTCCGCCGGATGCAATAGATAATGCCCGATTCGCCCTTGTGGCGCTCAAGCACGGCGCTGACCTGATTCAGCCTGTTTGTACGACGCTCGACCTTATATACAAGATTGGGGCGGTCAAATGAGCCAACTAACACTTCGGGATTTTTGAGGCGTAACTGCCGGGCGATGTCATCGCGGACTTGCTTGGTTGCTGTGGCTGTATACGCATGAACACCAACATTCGGAAAGGCCTCCTTCAAAAGCCCCAGTTGCCGGTACTCCGGCCGAAAGTCATGCCCCCACATACTTACGCAGTGAGCCTCATCCACAGCTACCAAGGAAAGCTCGATTTTTTTAAGGAATTCAATAAAACCGTCCGAAACAAGCCGCTCAGGTGCAACATACAGTAGCTTGAGCCTCCTTTTGCGAATCCGGTCGAAAACGGCATTCTGTTCCCCAAAGGACAGAGAACTATCGAGATGTGCCGCCGGGACGCCACATTCGGCCAGGGAATCCACCTGATCCTTCATCAGTGAGATCAGGGGAGATATCACAATGGCAAATCCTTGCATGGTTACTGCCGGTGCCTGAAAGCAAAGCGACTTTCCGCCCCCTGTTGGCAGGACAACTATCGAGTCGCGCCCGCAGGCAACGCATTCCATGGCCTGTTTCTGCAATGGCAGAAAATCCTCATAGCCCCAGTATTTCCTTAATGCTTTTTCGATGTTCTGAATCATGTTTTCCCAGACTCAGGCAGGGATTTCCGCTCCCTTGTCCCTTTGGCATTGGAGCCTCCTTCAACCTTAATCACTGTGTGTACATTACCTCTTGGATGAAAGTCACCTTCTACCTTGATAGTGCGAGGTGAAAGGACCTCCATCAGGTCTGAGAAGATCTTGTTAGTGGCTTCTTCGTGCGAAATGTATTGATCTCTATAGCTGTTAAGATAGAGTTTTAGAGATTTCAGTTCTACTATAAACCGGTCCGGTATATAGGTTATCCTTATGGTTGCAAAATCAGGATATCCTGACCTTGGGCAAAGGCAGGTGAATTCCGGAAAACTTATCTCTATGGTATAGTCACGTTCAGGGCATGGGTTCGGCCATGATTCAAGCTCGGCCTTTCTTATCTCTTTTTCTCCGTATTTCATTTTCATTATTTCCAGATAACAGATTACACTGCAAAAAGCTCTGAAATATGATTCCGCTCAAAATGCTCCAGATGCAAGGCGCGAGATTTCCGAGGAATGAGGCGTACTTAGCGTACGTCGCAGTGACGAGGAAATCGAAGCAACGCAGCAGATGGGGTATTTTCAGCGGAATCAGATAACTGTGATGAGAAGGCCATACGGTGAGTTCTATTGGGCAACAAGAATCTTATGAACCGGAACAATCCTGACGTGTTTACTTACCCTTGGTAGTTCCTCATACAAAACTTTCCATGTATTAGATGTCGGATGCCCTATGGCAAGAGCACATCCATTCGCCATAGACAGTTTCACCATTTTCTTGATTTCTCTTCTGATGGATTCCTTTTGAGTATCGTGGTCCAGAAACACGGTCCTTTCAGCAGCCGGTATCCCCATAGATCTGGCAGTTACATAGGCTACACTGTCATGGGTAGTCCTGCTGTCAACAAAGAAAAGACCACGGCGCTTTATTTCAGTAAGAATTAATTCCATGCCCCTTTTACTTGTAGTGAATTTAGAACCCATGTGATTATTTACTCCAATTGCACCAGGCACAGCATCCAGGTCTTTTCTGAGTATCTGTAACATGGAATCAAAGTCCATACTCAGACGCAGGACGCCAGGACCAGGATCAATCGCACTGTTAACAGGCTCCAGAGGCAGGTGTACTAAGACATCTTTGCCGAGACCCTTGGCCTTTTTGGCCAACTTGGGCGTATGAGGTGCTGTTGGGAGAAAGGAAAAGGAAAGGGGGGCCTCTAACTTCAGAAAGGCATTGTTAATGCGACGGTTATAGCCCATATCGTCTATAAGTATAGCTACTAAAGGCATAGAGGCTGTGCCTTCAGGTCTTGATGTTTTGGGAGGCCGGGAAACTGGTGGCGCGGAATCAAACTCTTCAAAGGGCGGGCGCACTTCTGGTCCGGTGCCCGGGGGTAGAGGAAGCAAATATAAAAGGGCTACAACTGCGCCGGTTATTCCCAGGACTATTATAGGCCACAACAGACCTGGAGAACGTCTTGCGATATTCTTTTTGCGGGTTTTGTTCCTCGATGAGCGAGATTTAGTAGCCATTTAAAGGGCTTGTTTGAAAAAGAGCGTGCTGTATCACCTTACAGCTTTCGCAGAGGTAACTTGTTTAAATATGCCCCACGCCTTTAATATTCTAACTGCTTCTTCTAACTGGTTATCCATAGGAGGCGGCTGTGTTTCTTCATTGTCAACTTCGGAGTCGACAGCTTCTGGCTTATCTTTTTTATCT
>DAOVEU010000223.1:0-4354 GCA_030668805.1 Desulfobacterales bacterium | reverse complement strand
GCAATGGCAAGGAGCCTGTCAAGATCGAGATAATGCTCTGCCATCTCGGCCGCTTTTTCGATGGACTCGTCGGCCCAGCCATGCTCGGGCGTGGGGACCAGTCCCATGTGTCTTTCCGGAAAGGCCTCTGCTTTGACCCTGGGTATGGCCCCCAGGACAGGAAGGGCACAATAATGTTCAACACTCTTTCGGAGAATCGACTCGTGGCGGGAGCCTGCCACCCGGTTCAGGATAACCCCGGAGATGTTCACCTCAGGGTCAAACCGGAGGCAACCCAACACCATAGCAGCCACCGTGCGGGTACTCATAGTGCAGTCTATAAGTAGGATGACTGGGGCCTTAAGGAGCTTGGCGAGTTCCGAGGTACTGGTAGTCCCCTCAAGGTCTATGCCATCGTAAAGACCTCGGTTTCCCTCGATAACTGCCAGGTCGGTTGATAGAGTGCGGCTTGTAAAGGAAAGAAGTATCTGGTCGGCAGGCATCAAGAAGGTGTCCAGATTATAACAAGGCTGGCCACCCGCAAGGGCCAGCCAGCCCGCATCAATAAAATCCGGTCCCTTCTTAAAAGGGGCAATGGCCATCCCGCGTTTGCGCCAGGATGCAATCAGTCCCACAGAGACAATCGTCTTCCCCGAACCCCCGCGCAGGGCAGCAATCAAAATCCGCGGAAGAGCCATGTGTTTGGTTTCTTGTTACTGGAGAATAACCCGGTTTGGCAAAAGTGGTCCACCGTGGCGCGCAAATGACGTAGGCTAATCTTCTTCTTCTGCCCCAGCCTGTTTGCCGGCCCCCTTAAGACCGATCAGGGTGGTACTTCCGCTGGACCAGTACTCAAGGGTCCCTTCCCCGACCATCTTGTTAACCAGGTTCTTTACCGCTCTGGCCTTCTCATCGGGAATCATCTTGTAAAAGTCCTTCAGATAGAACTTTGACTTGCCCTTCTTTTTCTTAAGTGTTTCTACAATGAGTTTTTTGGCTGCTTCTTCGTCCATTTCTTGCCTCTTTTCGAATGTGTTGAGTATCTTGGCTTTTTACCCCCTCACCCCTGCCCTCTCCCCCCACGGGGAGAGGGAAAGAATGAACTTGAACAATCATTTAAATATTACCATTAAATTTAGCATTGTCAAGCCCGGTGGTTAGGGCAAGAGGAGCTGTTACCTCTTTTCGGTTTAGGTAAACTTAAAATTGGTGGTTTGACGCCAGGTGTAGTAGGCCGGGTCACGGAAATCATCTATGAGATGATGGGTGAATTCAAGCTCGCACTTCTCAAAGAACTTCTCCCAACCAATCCTTTCGGCCCATTGGCCCAGTCGCTCGTATTTCCTCGCATCAGCCGAATATGCGTCGACCATCCTCTTGATTGTTGCGGTCATGGTCGGCCAGCGGGGTGGTTCATTTTTGATAAACGCGACCACGACTTTGGAGAACTTGGGTGCGTCTATCCTGTTTGATATCTTACCGCCTGCCATGAGCACGATACCGTCTCCCTCAGTATCAGCCAGAGGCATGGACGGGCACATGGTGTAGCAGTTGCCGCAGAACATGCACCGCGCTTCGTTAACGGACACGCTGTTCAATTTCTTGCCCCCGAATTCCACCTTGGAAGGCTTGATGGCTGCTGTGGGACAGGCTGCAATTGCAAGAGGAATCTCGCACATCTTGTCAAGATATTCATGGTCAACCAGGGGCGGTTTGCGGTGATACCCCAGGATGGCAATATCTGAGCAGTGGACCGCGCCGCACATGTTCAGGCAGCAGGCCATGGAAATCCTGAGCTTGGCAGGAAGTTTCATGTTTTCCCATTGGTCAAACATCACGTCCATCGTGGCCTTGACCGTACCAGAGGCATCAGTTGCAGGCGTGTGGCAGTGAATCCAGCCCTGGGTATGTACGATGTTCGTAATGGAAGCACCCGTGCCCCCTATGGGGAACTTGTAGCATCCGCCCGGTTGCTTCCGGCCCAGCAGGTCGTCCTTCAAGGCCATGCACTTGTCCTTGCTGTCCACCATGAACTCTACGTTGTTCCGGGTAGTCCACCGGACATAGCCGTCGCCGTACTTGTCCGCAAGCTCCATTATCTCGCGGATGTGAGATATGCTCATGAGGCGGCAGCCGCCAACCCGGATCGTATAGAGTTCGTCTCCGCTTTCAGCCACATGAACCACAATGCCCGGTTCGATGATTTCGTGATACATCCACTTGCCTTTGTTTTTCTTGATGACCGGTGGATAGAACTCTTCATAGTATCTTGGTCCAATATCCGTAATTCTGTCTTCCATCGGTTTACTGGGATTATATCCTGAAGAAATAAACGCCATAATTGTCACCCCCTATCTTTGATGATACTTTCTGAATTCGTTGATGTCGCGTTTCCACCCGCCAGGCACCTCATCTTCCTTCCAGAAGACGTACGGATTGGATCGAGGCTCCTTAATCATCTGGGGAATCGCCTTGAACCCTGTGACCTCAAGCAGCTTCTGCATGCCCTGCCGCTTGATCAGCTCGCCAAGGCGCTCGCGGTTCTTGCCCTCTTCCATCCACCAATCCCAGATGGGCTCGACGATTGTTTCCTTGACCTCATCATAGGGCGGTTCTACCTTGATAAAGGGCACAATCAGTGTACCCATCTGGGCGCCATCCAGGATCGGGGCCTTGGCACCGGCCAGGACAGAACAACCCGTATCAAGGCCTATTCGAAGGGCTCTCGGCATGACATTGATGCAGTGCATGCACCTGGTGCACTCGGGGGTGTTAATCTCTAGCTTGCTACCATCCCATCGCATGCACTCGGTGGGGCAAAGACCGATCACCTCTTTCTGGATGTCGAATGCGCCCCAGTCACGACCTGCATGGGCGCCACCGTTCGGCTTTAATTCGCCGCCCACATAAGCCTTGACCGCCTCCTGGTCGATGCGGATGTCATCACGCCAGGTGCCGATAAAGGAGAGGTCAGATCGGGCAATCGCGGCCACGCAGCAGTTAGGGCAGGCGTCAAACTTGAACTTGAATTTATACGGGAACGCGGGTCGATGCAACTCGTCCTGATACTCCATGGTCATCTGGTAACAGAACTCCTGGGTGTCGTAACACGCGAACTCACACATGGACTGACCCATGCAATCAGACGGGGTGCGCAGATTCGACCCTGAACCACCCAGGTCCTGGTTTATGTTGTGGGTCAATTCGTAGAAGACCTCTTCCAACTGGGGTGTGCTAGTCCCCAGAAAGATGATATCACCTGTGGCACCGTGCATGTTGGTGAGGCCACTGCCGCGTCTTTCCCACAGGTCCATGAGTTGCTCTAAGTACTTGGTGTTGTAAAAATGCCCCATGGGTTGATTAACACGCATCGTGTGAAAGTGCGCCACACCCGGAAACATCTCAGGCTGGTCACAATACCGGCCGATGACGCCACCGCCGTATCCGAACACACCGACAATGCCGCCGTGCTTCCAGTGGGTCCTGCCGTGATCATACGATAATTCCAGTACACCCAAAAGGTCTTCACAGCAATCCTGGTTAAACTGGAAATCGATCCCTTTTGGGTTTTCCATCCTGGACTCGTGTTCGCGCTTGATGTCCGAAACAAAGCTCGTCCAGGGCCCTGTTTCCAGTTGATCGATCAGAGGCGTCTTGTGTTTGAATTCAACCATTATTTACCTCCATTCTTTTAGAATCTGTAACCTTATCTCATACAAAACTCTGCACCTATTTGCCGTTAGAAAATGTCTCCCCTCACCTCCTCTCAATACTTGATAATACTCTTGCTGGATTTAACAATAGAACAAAAAAAGTGACGCTGATTCCTTAAGCAAGATGAACACATACTTGCACAAGGCTGTCCTATAGACTCATTTGCCCAATTTGTCAATAGAAAAAACCTTGTATTACTAAGGGTTGTTTTCCCGTGCCTCTGGGGTAAACAATCACGAATCTCTCAGGCTTTGAAGGGCTAAATGGAAGTTCGAGATATGCCTTTCGAGATGGCTCCTAATCACAGGTATGTCTGGGGCAGCTTGGTCACAGGCATCAATAAGGATGTGGAATCTGTATGATAGATCTTCTTTGCCAAGAGAACACAGATATTGCAGGAATCCATTCACAAAACCTGCATCGACAAACCCCTTGTCCTGCTTTATCCTGACTCCCTCCACAAACCCCTCCAGGGTCGCACCCACGCAACGATCATCTGCCCACGCAACAGCGCCCACACCATCCAGGCGGTCCAGCCGCATCCTTACGGACAGGTTCAACAGGAAAAAGAGCAAACCCTCATGCACCGAAACCCCCTCGGAGCGTTCCAGCATGGGAGCATATTGTCTTGCGGTTACGAGTCTAACATCTATGGATTTCT
>DAOVEU010000164.1:0-5323 GCA_030668805.1 Desulfobacterales bacterium | reverse complement strand
GGTCTTGACCCCCAGGCGAGGAAGGCCGGTGCCGAACTATCTTCCGGTGGATGACATGTTTCGCCTGTTGGACGGGGTAAAGGGGGAATCGGTGCTTGCCTCACGGAACCGTGCCATTTTAGAGACCCTCTATTCTACGGGCGTGCGGGTGGCCGAGCTGGCGGGTATGGATGTTGGCGATGTAGACTTTGACGGGGGCTTTGTACGGGTGATCGGGAAGGGGAACAAAGAGCGCTTGGCCCCTGTGGGGGAAAAAGCTCTTGCTTGCATACGTGCATACATTGACAAAAGGGGCAATGCCACGGGATCTGTGTTGACAGGCAACGAACCCCTGTTTTTGAACAGCAGGGGAGGGCGGCTAAGCACCCGTTCCATAGCTCGGTTGCTGGAAAAGGTGGTTCGAGAGTTGGGGCTGTTGCGTCCAATAAGTCCTCACGGGCTCCGGCACACCTTTGCCACCCACATGCTTGATGCTGGGGCGGACCTCCGGGTGGTGCAGGAATTGCTGGGTCATGCAAGCCTGACCACAACCCAAAGATACACTCACGTGAGTATTGACCGGTTAATGGAGGTATACGACAAAGCACACCCCAGGCGATAGGGACGGGAAAAGTGTTTAACAGAAGTGCCTAAAGTGAGCTAAAGTGAGCTAAGGTGCCTAAAGTTATGGATATAAGAAATCAGATGACAAGATTCGGGACTTCTATTGGTGCAAATTACCGAGAACTCGTTTTATTTTTTGAAATTTTAGGCACTTTAGTTCACTTTAGGCACTTTAGTTCACTTTTTTTGATCTGCCTTCCCCGGGTTGCGAAGCTGGGAGAATTGAAATGAATGGAAGAAACATAGACGTTCATGGAACTACGATTTTGGCTGTACGGCGTGGCAGTCACGTGGCTGTGGCAGGCGATGGCCAGGTGACCATGAAGGATACGATCATGAAACACCATGCCAAGAAGGTTCGAAAGATATATAAAGATGAAATTGTCGTCGGCTTTGCTGGAGCGACGGCTGACGCCCTGAATCTATATGAACGCTTTGAAGGAAAGCTTGAGCAATTCAATGGGAATCTTACGCGCTCTGCTGTGGAGCTGGCAAAGGACTGGAGGACCGACAAGTATTTGAGGCGACTGGAAGCGGTTCTTCTGGCTGTGGATTCTGAGCATTTGTTTCTGATATCGGGAAATGGCGATGTGATTGAGCCGGATGAAGCGGTCCTGGGAATCGGATCGGGTGGGGCTTACGCCCAGGCCGCTGCTATTGCGCTGATCCACCACACGGAGTTGGATGCGAGATCAATTGCAGATGCAGCTATGAGAATTGCTGCTTCCCTTTGCATTTATACGAATGAAGATATCACTATTGAAGAGCTCAAATAAAATCGCGTAGCGATTTCATGAAGGGAACATCGATGAAACAACTGACACCGCGTGAGATCATATCAGAACTGGATAAGTACATCATAAGGCAGAACGATGCCAAGCGCTCTGTGGCGATCGCTCTTAGGAACCGTTGGCGGCGGCAGCAGGTCCCGAAAGACTTGCGAGACGAGATCACCCCAAAAAATATTATTCTAATTGGCCCCACAGGTGTGGGTAAGACAGAGATTGCACGACGTTTAGCTCGGCTGGCTGACTCTCCCTTTTTAAAAATTGAGGCCTCCAAGTTTACCGAGGTGGGGTATGTAGGCCGCGACGTTGAATCTATGGTACGCGATCTAACAGAGCTTGCCGTTAATATGGTGAAATCGGAAGAGCAGGAGTCGGTCAAGGCAAAGGCTCAAACTATCGCAGAGGAGCACATGCTTGATATCCTCCTTCCACCGAAAAAGAAGTCTGAGGCCTCTAAGGAGGCTGAAAGTGAAGAGAAGATGTTAGAGCTTGTCAGGAAGAACGCCATTGAGCCTCCGTCAACACGTGAAAAAATCCGGAAAATGTTGCGCGAAGGCAAGCTTGACAATCGCTACGTCGATCTTGAGGTGGCTGAACGGGCCATGCCTGTGGTGGAGATATTTTCCAGCGTAGGGCTTGAGGAGATGGATATCAACCTGAAGGACATGTTTGGCAGCATGTTTCCAAAAAAAACGAAGAAGCGGAAAGTCAAGGTTCCGGAGGCCATGGAGATTCTTACCCAAGAGGAGGCGCAACGGCTGGTGGACATGGACAAGGTGGTCAAGAAGGCCATCAGCAAGGTCGAACAGACAGGAATCATCTTCCTCGATGAGATCGACAAGATCACAGGGAGAGAGGGCACGTATGGGCCTGATGTTTCAAGGGAGGGCGTACAGCGGGACCTCCTTCCCATTGTAGAGGGATGCACGGTGACCACGAAGTACGGTATGGTGAAAACAGACCATATCCTCTTTATTGCCTCTGGGGCCTTTCATACCGCCAAGCCCTCTGACCTGGTTCCGGAACTCCAGGGCCGGTTTCCGATCAGGGTCGAACTCACGTCTCTGGGTAAGGATGATTTTATCAGAATACTGACTGAGCCGAAGAACGCCCTCATTCTTCAGTACAAGGCCCTGCTAAAGACAGAGGGTATAGATTTAGTATTTGAAGACGACGCGATTTCTGCCATTGCAGAGATTGCCACGGAAGTCAATGCCCGTACTGAAAACATAGGGGCAAGGAGGCTCTACACAGTAATGGAGCGGCTCCTTGACGAGATCCTCTTTGACGCACCGGATGTTGGGGAACAGCAGATCATAATTGACGCTAAGTATGTGTACGAAAGACTAAAAGATATCAAGGACGACGAGGACCTGAGTCGATATATCCTTTAGGTAAGGATTGATGATTGACGATTGAATAGTGAATAGTGTTCAGGTTTCAGGTTTCAGATTTCGCTTTTTTAGCTCCTGACACCTGACACCTGACACCTTTCAAACAATCGTCAATCGTCAATCATCAATCACAAATGACCAATGACCCCCACTGTTGCTGACATACTGATTGAGGCCCTTCCCTATATCCGCCGGTTTTACGGAAAGACCATCGTCATCAAGTATGGCGGACACGCCATGGTGGAGGAACATCTGAAGGAAGACTTTGCCCGTGACATCACGCTGATGAAATTCATAGGGCTTCATCCTGTAGTGGTCCACGGGGGAGGTCCACAGATTGGATCGGTTTTAGAGAAAATGGGGATAGACTCTCAATTCGTGGATGGCATGCGTGTTACGGATGAGCCTACCATGGACGTGGTAGAGATGGTCCTTGTTGGCAAGGTCAACAAAGAGATCGTGGCACAGATCAGTCAACAGGGTGGCAGGGCAGTGGGATTGAGCGGCAAAGATGGAGGCCTGATCCTTTCCAGGAAGCTGCATCTTGTGCGCCCCCAGGCAGAAGACAAGCCCTCTGAGATCATAGACATAGGGATGGTGGGGGAGGTAATGGCCGTGAACCCGGAGATTATCCGAACCTTGGAGGCCGGGGGCTTTATCCCGGTTATTGCTCCAGTTGGGGTCGGAGAGTCGGGTGAGACCTATAACATCAATGCTGACTGGGTCGCCAGTAAGGTCGCTGTGGCCCTCAATGCCATGAAGCTGATCCTGCTCACGGATGTGGAAGGGGTCATGGATAAGAGCGAATCCCTGATATTCTCTATCAAGGCGGGGACTGTGAAGAAAATGCTTGATGAGGGCGCCATTTCCGGAGGAATGATTCCGAAAATTCGATGTAGCTTAGACGCGTTGCAAAAGGGTGTAGACAGGGTGCACATCATCGATGGCCGCAAGCCACACTCAGTGCTACTTGAGCTTTTTACAGACAAGGGGATTGGAACGGAAGTTAGTCATTAATCAATTGATGATTGATGATTGATGATTGTTTGAAAGGTGTCAGGTGTCAGGAGCTAAAAAAGCGAGATCTGTACTGTTCTCAAGGCGTAAGCCGCAAACCTGAACACTGAAACCTGAACACTATTCAATATTCAATCAACAATCGACAATCGACAATCAACAATCAACAATCGACAATCCACTGACGAATGACGTAATAGTAAAAGCAGACAAGGTCATGGCTGCCACTTATAGCCGATTTCCGATAGTACTCACTCAAGGCGAGGGGTGCATGCTGCGCGACACAGAGGGTCGTACTTATACAGATTTTGTGGCCGGGATTGCGGTTTGTAATCTGGGGCATGCCCACCCGGGTATTGCCCGGGCCATAGCGGATCAGGCGCGCCGCCTGGTACATGTCTCAAATCTGTATTATACGGAGCCGCAAACAGCGTTGGCTGAGTGGCTGGTTGAGCACTCCTTTGCAGACCGGGTTTTCTTTTGCAACAGCGGCGCAGAGGCGAATGAGGCAGCGATCAAACTGGTCCGAAAATACTTTAAGGATCGAGGTGCCCCGGAGCGCTTCAGGATCATAACGATGGAGGGGTCTTTTCATGGTCGGACGATTGCCACACTGAGTGCCACAGGCCAGGCAAAGATTCAAAAGGGGTTTGAACCACTCGTGGAGGGTTTTGACATCGTTCCATTTAATGATCTCGACGCTGTTCAGGATGTCATCACCGGGGAGACCTGCGCGATCATGCTGGAGCCTATCCAGGGTGAAGGTGGTGTTCGATGTCCTGCGTCAGGGTACCTGGAAGGTCTGAGGAATCTGTGCGACCAGGAAGGACTGCTCCTTGTCTTTGACGAGGTGCAGACCGGAATGGGTCGGACAGGAAAGCTCTTTGCCTATGAGCATTTCGGCATGACGCCCGATATCATGACACTGGCCAAGGCTTTGGCCAACGGGCTTCCCATGGGTGCGATGCTGGCCAAGGAAAGGGTAGCCGCGTCCTTTACCCCCGGTTCTCACGCCTCCACGTTTGGAGGGACACCGCTGGTTGCAACGGCAGCCCTTACGGTGGTGAAGGCCCTTGTGGAGGAAGGTGTACTTCGGAATTGTGAAAGGGTAGGGCAGTATTTCAAAGATCGGCTCCTTGACCTCAAGTCAAAATATGCCTTTATCCAGGAGGTGCGAGGCAAGGGGCTTCTACTCGGCCTGGATCTTGATTGTGATGGCGTCTCTATTGTGAAGACATGCATGGAGCGAGGGTTCTTGATCAACTGCACACAGGAACACATTCTGCGGTTTATCCCGCCGCTGATTATCCAAGAGGGACAGATAGATTCACTCATTGTGTGTCTGGATGCTGTGTTTCAGAATCTCTCTAACAAATCCAAGAAATGAAAAAGGACCTTTTAACGCTCAGGGATCTAAGTGCTGATGATTGTGAGGCCCTGTTTGTGCGGTCGCTCGAGCTGAAAGAGCGACATGCGTCCGGCATTGCCGATCAGTCTCTTCAAGGTAAGACCTTAGGGCTT
>DAOVEU010000367.1:0-2998 GCA_030668805.1 Desulfobacterales bacterium | reverse complement strand
GCCTGCCAACGCCTGCGTCACAGCGAGGTTACAATGCCCGCATACACGGCAATGGCGGGCAGGTCTTGCGTTTCTCGCTCTTGACACCTGACACCAAAAAGTACACCTGACACCAAAAAGTACGAACAAAAGAATTTATCTCTTGGCGCCCGCATTCTTGAAAAGTGTAAACCGAGGACTGAAGGATGCCAGTATTTTGGATTTCGGATTTGAACTAAAAAGGGATCCGCCTGAGTAGCCGCAAATTAGTCGGAATCTCTCGACGATGTCAAGTATATTTGTAACTTGTCAAAAACTTGGGGTATTCGTTGCTCTCCGTTGTTCCGGCCAAACCGGTGCCTCTATCCAAATTGAGGTTATATGGATCGAGGCAACCGTGTTGCCGGAAAGGGTTTGGGTGACAAAACGTAACTTCTCAATAAGTTCGGGACGGCTTCAATGTAAGCGCTATGGATCTCAATGCGATGCCCGTGCCCAAACCCGCATATTCTTAACGTAGGGGCGGGTTTATCCCGCCTGTGTTCATTGCGGCGCAAAGCTCTTACGGGCGGGATAAACCCGCCCCTACGAAAAATGGTCTTACCCGAACTTATTGAGAAGTTACGACAAAACGCAACATCGACCCGAATTTATTGAGGAGTTACGTATATTTCAGATTGAAGATTGTCCGCAATCCGCAATCCGAAATCCGAAATATGGAAGGCCCAATGGATCTTGCTTCTTTGAACCTTTTTTGTTAAAATAAAATAATGACATATTCTCGAAAGCGATCTCGGGTCAAGGAAATAAAATCCAGACGGGGCAGGAAGGGAACCCTGGGAAGGTTTGTCTATCTTTTCTACGGGACCGTCATGGTTTTGTCCCTCCTGACCGGGCTTTTTCTGGGAGGGACTTATTTCTACTTTACAAGAGATCTTCCCAAGATAACCTCTTTAAAGGATTACCGCCCACCTATTATCACCACTGTCTACTCGGATGACGATCGCAAAATTGCCGAGTTCTTCAAAGAACGAAGGATCGTGGTTCCTCTTTCTAAGATGCCAAAGATGCTCATCAGTGCCTTTGTTGCGGCCGAAGACTCTCGCTTTTTCCAACATGAAGGGATTGACCTTTTCAGCATAGCCCGAGCATTCTTCAAAAATATCGAAGCAGGCACCATCATTCAGGGGGGAAGCACAATAACCCAGCAGGTTGCCAAGTCTTTCTTTCTCTCACCTGAAAAAAGCTATTCCCGCAAGGTACGAGAGGCGATCCTCGCGTATCGCATAGACAAGGCATTTACCAAAGACGAGATTCTGTTCCTCTATCTCAACCAGATATACCTGGGACACGGTGCTTACGGTGTTGAGGCTGCCGCTGGAAACTATTTTGGAAAATCAGCGGTCGATCTTAATCTAGCCGAATGCGCAATGCTGGCCGGCTTGCCGCAGGCCCCCAGTCGTTATTCTCCGTTTTTGCATCCCAAAAAGGCGAAGCAGCGCCAGGTCTATGTCTTAAATCGGATGATCAATGAAGGATATATTACAAATGTCCAGGCAACCGAGGCCATCAACACGTCGCTTGACATCAAGCCCAGACGCAACTGGTACATTGAGGAGGTCCCTTACTACACTGAATACGTGCGCAAATATGTGGAGGAAAAATACGGCAGGGACGTCCTCTACAAGGAGGGCCTCACAATACACACGGCTGTCAACATCGAGATGCAAAAAGCAGGACAGGCCGTCTTAAACCGCGGGCTGCAAGCGCTGGATAAAAGGCAGGGATATCGGGGTCCGCTCAAACACCTGGAACCTGAGCAGTTAGAGGCATTTTCTCAGGAGATTCAAAAAACCCTTGAGAAACACCCGCTGGAACAGGAGAGCATCATCCAGGGGGTAGTGATTGCAGTGAATGATAGTGAGCAAAAGGCCACGGTTCGCATCGGAAGCGAACAAGGAGACCTTCGTCTTGAGAACATGAGGTGGGCAAGGAAACCTGACCCGGAGGTTGCCCGCCACGACGCCAGGGTGGAGAAGGTCAGTGATGTTCTAAGAGTAGGCGATGTAATCCTGGTAAGCGTAAAGGGTCAGCAGGAAGACGCCGGGCAGTGGGATTTGTCTCTGAAACAGAGACCTGCTGTGGAGGGGGCGCTCCTTTGCATGGAGGCTGAAACTGGCTACGTAAAGGCTATGATCGGCGGTCAAGACTTCAAGGTGAGCCAGTTTAATCGCGCCGTACAATCGAGGCGTCAGCCCGGTTCGGCCTTTAAACCGATTATTTACGCCGCGGCCCTCGATAAGGGCTATACGCCTGCAACCATCGTCATAGATGCCCCAATCGTGTTTGAGGATACGGAAAATGAATTCACATGGAAACCCAGGAACTACGAAGAAACGTTTCACGGTCCCACTCTTTTCCGGACTGCTCTGGCCCTGTCCCGAAACGTAGTCACTATCAAGATTCTCAGGGATATCAGCATAGATTATGTTATCGAGTATGCCAGAGGACTGGGGATCCAATCCAAGCTTACTCGGGACCTTTCCCTGGCACTCGGCTCATCAGGGATCTCACTCCTTGAGCTGGTGCGCGCTTATGCCATTTTTGACAACCAGGGATATCGGGTGAAGCCATGCTTTATAACAAAGATACTCGATCGGCATGGGAATCTTTTGGAGGAGAATCAGCCTGAAAGCGAAAAAGTTATTGAAAAGAGCACGGCGTATATCATTACCAATCTCCTCCAGGGGGTAGTTCAGCACGGAACCGGCTGGCGGGCCAAGGCCCTTAATCGGCCTGTAGCAGGCAAGACCGGTACAACCAACGACCTGCACGATGCCTGGTTCATAGGGTATACCCCACGCTACGTCACAGGGGTCTGGACAGGCTTTGATGAAGAGAAACCAATCGGCTTTGACGAAACGGGTTCCAGGGCTGCCAGTCCCATTTGGCTCGAGTTTATGCAGACAATCCTCAAGGACAAGCCTGTACAGGTCTTCCAGGTGCCGGATGGTGTGGT
>DAOVEU010000254.1:0-3969 GCA_030668805.1 Desulfobacterales bacterium | reverse complement strand
GGCTCCGGCAAATCGACTCTGGCCTTTGATACGCTTTACGCTGAAGGGCAGAGACGATATGTTGAGTCACTTTCAGCTTATGCTCGCCAGTTCTTGGAGCAGATGGACAAGCCGGATGTGGACAGCATCGAAGGCCTTGCCCCAGCCATCGCCATCGAGCAAAAGACAATCACCAAGAATCCCCGCTCTACGGTTGGCACCGTTACTGAGATCTACGATTATCTTCGACTCCTCTTTGCGCGCATCGGCCAACCCCATTGCCACAGGTGTGGACAACCCATTACATCCCAGACTACCCAAGAGATCGTGGATCGAGTCCTGGCCCTTAAGCCGGGTACCAAGGTCATTATCCTGTCTCCTGTGATCACTGGTCAGAAGGGGACCCATCAAGGGCTGTTTCAAAGACTGCAAAAGGACGGCTTTGCTCGCGTCAGGGTGGATGGCAGGACGTTTGACCTGGATGAACCGGTTTCACTTGATAAGAACATAGAGCATAGCATAGAGGTCATGGTTGACCGTCTAATTGTTAAAGAATCAGTCCGGAATCGTCTGGCCGACTCTATCGAACTTGCCATGGGGGAGTCAGAAGGCCTGGTCACGGTGGACCTGTTGGAGGGCGAGCCACTCATCTTTAGTGAAAAGGCAGTCTGCATGCTTTGCGGTATCAGCTATCCGCCATTCTCTCCCGCCAGTTTCTCCTTTAATAGCCCTCAGGGGGCCTGCCCTGCCTGCAACGGCCTCGGCTCCATGATGGTCTTTGACCCCGACCTGATCGTGCCTGACCCTGCCCTTTCTCTAAGGGATGGTGCGATTGTTCCGTGGGAAAATCGACATTCGGTCTACTTCTATCAGGTATTAGACGCCATCACCCGACACTTTCACATGAACATCCATACGCCCTTCGACGAATTTCCCGAAGCCCTCAGAGATCTCCTCCTTTATGGATCCAAGGGCAAGGCCATCCCCTTTTATCTTGAACGGGACGGCAAACGCTATACCTACTCCAGACCCTTTGAGGGGGTTATTCCCAACCTTGAACGGCGTTATAGGGAAACCCGATCACACGAGGCCCGTGAAGGGATTGAGCGGTTTATGAATATGCGGCCCTGTCCTGAGTGTCATGGTGCAAGGCTCAAACCAGAAAGCCTTGCAGTAAAGGTTGGCGGGGAATCCATCCACCAGGTGTGCAAACGTTCAGTCACTGACCTCCTTGACTTTTTTACGGCGATACCTCTCGGCCCTCGAGACAGGGTCGTTGCAGATCCCATACTGAAAGAGATCACCGAAAGGCTCCTTTTTTTGACCCAGGTGGGACTAGGCTATTTGACGCTCCATCGGGCTTCGGCCACGCTTTCGGCCGGAGAGGGGCAGCGGATTCGCTTGGCCACCCAGATCGGTTCCAAGCTAACCGGCGTACTCTATGTCCTGGATGAACCCAGTATTGGGCTCCACCAGCGGGACAACGAGAAACTCCTTAGCACTCTCAAACAGATGCGTGATCTGGGAAATACGGTTCTTGTGGTGGAGCATGACGCAGAAACAATCCTTTCGGCTGACTATGTGATTGATATGGGGCCCGGAGCCGGGGCCGATGGCGGACACCTTGTATTTAATGGGCCACCCGAGGCTTTGCTTCACCACGAGACCTCTGTTACCGGTCAGTATCTGTCAGGTCGTAAAACCATACCCGTGCCTGCAAAGCGCCGTCCGATCAAAAACGGCCACATGGCCGTGGAAGGGGCATCGGCCAACAACCTCAAAGATATTGCAGTTCGGTTCCCTTTGGGATGTTTTGTATGCGTCACCGGGGTGTCGGGCTCGGGCAAATCGACCCTGGTCGTTGAAACGCTGTATCGATCTCTGACTCGTCGCTTCTATCATTCCAGGAAAGCCGTGGGAAAATACAGGCGACTGACCGGCCTTGAAAAGATAGATGGTGTCATCAATGTAGACCAGTCCCCGATCGGACGAACTCCACGTTCTAATCCAGTCACCTACACTGGTGTGTTTGCCGACATCCGAGACCTGTTCTCCAGAACCCTGGAGGCCAGGGCACGCGGATATAAACCTGGACGCTTCAGCTTCAACGTGAAAGGAGGACGGTGCGAGGCGTGTCGCGGGGATGGAATTATCAAGATCGAGATGCACTTTCTCCCTGATGTCTACGTGACGTGCGATGTATGTCAGGGAAAGCGATACAACCGGGAGACCCTCGATATCAGGTACAAGGGAAAGAACATTTCGGAGGTGCTGGACATGACCGTAGACCAGGCCCTCGACTTCTTTGGCAAGATCAAGAAGATAAGAACCAGGCTTCAGACGCTGGCAGATGTTGGTCTGGGCTACGTTCGCCTCGGACAACCAGCGACCACCCTTTCCGGCGGGGAGGCTCAGCGGGTCAAGTTATCAAAAGAGCTCGGCAAGCGGGCAACAGGGAGAACCGTTTATATCCTTGATGAGCCCACAACAGGACTCCATTTTGCCGACATCCAGAAACTCCTGGAGGTCTTAGATCGGCTTACGGATGCCGGCAATACCATCATCGTGATTGAGCACAACATGGATGTCATCAAGTCAGCCGATTACATCATCGACCTTGGGCCGGAAGGAGGAGATAAGGGCGGTCATCTAGTGGGGTGTGGTACACCTGAAGAGATTGCCCAACTTCCGGCATCGCACACCGGCAGGTTCCTAAGCAAGGCGCTGAGGCGGTTTTGAACGGGTACGCTGGCGGCGTGACCTTTGTGAGGTGATCCTGTAACGGAGGACATTCAACCTGAGGCTAAAATCCACATTCTCGACAAAGACATTAGCCGGGCACTGGAGCTGGGTGGGTGCAAAATTCAGGATCCCGCGAACGCCGGCCTTTACCAGCATGTCCGCAGCCTTCTGAGCCCATGCCGGCATTACGGCAATTACACCGATCTCTATGCCCTTTTCCTTGACCAGACGATTCATGGCCTGCAAGGGTGCGACCTCTACGTCCCCAATTTTCATGCCTATTCTTTTTGGCTTTTTGTCGAATGCTGCCACAAAGGTGTAGCTGTGGCTCATAAACTGGGCATGCCTTAACAGGGCCCAGCCAAGATTTCCTACCCCCACCAAGCCCAAACGCCATTCTCTGTCCAGGCCGAGGATCTTTCTAATCTCAAACAGGAGTTCTTTCACATAATAGCCGACGCCCCTAACCCCAAATTGACCAAAGTAGGCGAGATCCTTCCGGATCTGTGCGGGATTAATGCCGCAGATGTCGGCCAGGCGCACAGACGAGACCACTTCTACGCCCTTCTCGTCTAACAGCTCAAGACTTCTTGCATAAACCGATAAGCGGGTGATTGAGACTGAAGGGATCTTCGCAGATTTCATGGGGGCAATTCCTCAGTCCATACGTATGAAAATTGCGTGAATCCCGTGGGTAGGCTTTGTAAGAAAGGGCTCAAAGCAAAGTAAGAAAGAGACAGGGTTGCCCACCGCCTGCAGCAGGCGGGGCAACGGCAACCCTGTCGTCTTTTCTCAATCAATTAATGAGCGACTGTTGCAAACAGTTCTGCAATCGCTGAAGACTGCGGATGTGCGTAGATAAGGATCAGGGCAATAACCAGGGCATAGATACACAGGGACTCAACCATGGCCAGACCAATCAGCATGGTCACGGTTACCTTGCCCGATGCCTCAGGGTTCCTGGCAATACCTTCAACCGCACCCCTGATTGCATAGCCCTGGCCGATACCGGTTCCAAAGGATGAGATGCCAATACCGATACCTGCGGCAAATACGGATACCGTAAAGTACTTCAGACCGGCAATGGCTGCCTCGTCACCCGCAGCATAGGCTACTGTGGAAAGGGCAAGCAGGAAAAACGCGGACCCCAGAGTGGAAAACGACAGCTTCTTGAACATAGACTCTTCCCTCCTTTACTTTAAGATTTTTATATCAATGGGCTTCTTCCATTGCACCAGCAAAATACAT
>DAOVEU010000188.1:0-5001 GCA_030668805.1 Desulfobacterales bacterium | reverse complement strand
CAAAGTCCGGACTGTAAGGGAATTCGCCGAGAGAACCGCTATTAACACGCCCATTCAGGGCACTGCAGCAGATATAATTAAGCTGGCCATGATAGAAGTTGACTCAAATATCCAGGCAGAAAAAACACCCTGCAGGATGTTGCTCCAGGTACATGACGAACTGATAATCGAAGCGCCGGAAAAAGAAATAATAAAAGTCACCACGATGGTGAAAAAGACCATGGAAAATGTAATGGATCTTGCCGTGCCCCTTAAGGTAGATGTCGGCTGGGGAGTTAATTGGGCCAATCTTGAGAGTAAATAATCCTGGAATAGTTCAATTACATGATGGCGAGCTTAGAAAAAATAGCGGACTCGCAATTCCAGCTTGTTGCTGTTCACTTTCTCGCCATATTCGGTGGATGTTCCGCCACTAAGATACGAAAAACGCAACCGTAATTCCCAGTTCGTAAATCCTGTATAGACCATCTCCGGACTTATGGAGTAACTCTTGTCCTCAAGGTTGATAATTGTGAAAAGGCCGGGTGAAAAGTACAGAATATCAAAGGGTTCCTTCTGGGTAAATCTTGCATAAAGATAATTGCGACCAGGTTGCGGCTTGCCATAACCTCGCAGACTCATGTCTCTTGCCCTTTCAAGAAGTACATCACTGCCTGAGGCAAAAAACTGGTTTTCACCGTCTGAAATGAGTTGAAAAAAACGTTCCATCTCTTCTTCAGTGTACCCGGCATCATTGTGGTAATATTCAATAATGCCGGTTATATCATTTTCCCATAAATAGCGGAGACCAAGGAGATAGGAGAGCGCCGCAGTTTCCTGGACCAGGGCGGAGCCATCATCCTGAAGGATTACTCTCCTCTGGCCGGGAACATAGCCAAGCTCCCCATGAATTTCAAAATTTGGCGCCAGGTTTCTGGAAAAATCCAGGCCATAACGGGTGGAACGGCTGTCACCTGTGTACAAGATCAGGTCGATGTCCGTATCCCGATACAGGAGATAAAGCTTGGCTGCCAGATTCACTTTGTTTATCTCACCAAAATCTTCATTGACTCCCTGCCACACCGGCAGAATCACTGTGGTGAGAGCAGCAGTCTGCAATGGTCCTGAAAAGCTCTTTATAAGATCAACTTCGGCTGTTATGTAGCCCTCCAGCGCCTCTTCCGGATCATTGGGGTCTTTGGGGCGGTTGATAAAGCCGGCTGGATTCCACGCATATCCCTTGCCCCACCTGTATGACTTTTTGCCGACACCCGCAGTAAGAACAGGCGCCGGTTTGATGCTGACATAGGCCTCATAGACATCTGCCATGTCAGCCCAGCCAAGATCATCCTGCTGAGCAGAAGCCTTGAGAAGCCAATTGAAACTAATTATCTCTTTGGTGTAGTAACCGTCAATCTGCAGACTGCCGCAGAAACGATCAAGTGTCGACCGGGGCTGGTCTGAGAGGTTCAACCGGGCAAAAGCAGAACCCTGGTTAATATCCATGTGCTCCCATTTGAACTCTGCATAGCCTCCCATTTCCAGGGCCTTTTTTTCAAACTCCTCCAGTTCAAAACTGAACTCGTCATCTGCATACAGGAGAGCCGGAGAGAAAAGGAGCAAACTCAGCAGAAAGCCGGCAAGATAGGAGCCGGTGCTATCGCAATTCATCAACCTTGGACAGGTAATTGAGGGTAAACACTTCGTCCGGCAGTTCTTTCTTCTTGACTTTGGCAAAGAGCATTACAGACCGATAGCCCTTGTGGAGCGGGCTGTCCGTCTCAAGCATTGACGGCCTGATAAGGCCTTGGCCAAAATCCTTGATTTTCGTATAGTGCAGGGTCTTGATCAGCATGCCGCTGATAGCATAACATTCAATGGTGGTTGGCAAAAATGTCTTTTTATCCACCTTCATCTTCAAGTGGTTATAGGCAACTGAGGGGGACTTGGCCTTCAGGTCAAGCAGGTAGGTGTCACCCTGGTCGGTTATCTGTTCCGCGTTATATTCCACGCTGTAGTCCAGTCGCAGGATGTCGGAATTGTTGAATATCCCGCCCACAACTGACTGCAGACTGGTGATACGCAACGGTCTACCCACATTAGGGATGTAGAGCCACATGTTATCGCCCAGGCGTAAAGTAGAGCGGCCCTTTTCACTGGCCGGCGAGAGAAACAAGGCCACCATTTTGTCCTGTCCCTTCTTAACCGTATAAAGGACAAACTCTTTTTTTGAGCCATCGGGCTCTATGTTGATCAGCTTCCGGTACATCTCATAGGACTGGGGCTGCATGTTTTTATCGACCTGGCGCAGGATATCGTTGCCATCCAGGGCGAGGGCGGCGGCTGTCCCGAAAAAACAAAGGGAAATGACTGCCGGAACGATGGTCTGGCTAACGGTTTTGAATAATTGTTTGCACCGCACTGTAGGCAGCTCCTGTTTTTTTAACATATTGAATATGATGCTCCTCCAAAGCCTGTTTCATTTTACTGCCAAAATCCACGGCAATAACGAGTGTCACCCCTTTGTCGGCAAGAAATAAGGCTGCGCTTGGCCCAGCGAGACGAGACTGATCCCTGGAAGGATTCTCTATGGTCTCAAGAAGATTACCCTTGTCATCGAAAAACAGAAAAAAGGGGGTTCTGCCGGCCTGTTGGCTTATGGCCGCATCCTTTTCCGGGCCGGTGGTGGCCACGGCAATCTTCATTGCATCTGCAGAAGCTTCTGTGGCAAGAGCAAAGAGCAGAAACAAAAACAAACTGACAATAATGGTTGGTGTGCTTCTAATTTTCATGGGTTCCTCTCCTTAGGTTGTTTAGGCTGAAGGCTGTTAGGCTGAAGGTATGGAAACGAGGGCTAAAAACTAACAGCTTTCTACCTTCTACCTTCCACCTATCCACCTACTAACTTATACATGGCGCAGGGCCGTTATGGGATCCATTCTCGCAGCTTTCCAGGCCGGCTGCAGGCTGGCAAGTACAGCTATGGCAATGACAATTCCAGCAACCGTGACCACATCATTTAAGGCGATGGTTGGCGAAAGCAGCAGTCCTTTCTGGCGTCCGAAATCAAAACTGATCTGGGCCGTATTCATTCCGGCAATGGTGATAAGGCTGACAACAACACCGATCAAGGTGCCGAACACACCGAGCAAAAAACCCTCCACCACAAAAAGGGAGAGGATCTTGCCCGGCACAGTCCCAATGGCAGCCATGGTGCCGATTTCGTTGATGCGCTCATAAACAGCCATGATCATAACGTTCATGATACTCACCAGAACAATGGCTACCAACATAATCTTGATAAAAAAGGTCATCAGGTCAATCATCTCGGCGATATTGAAAAATGGTGAAAGCTTCTCCCAGGTGTGCACTTCAAAGACCGGCTTGTCCATTTTGTCTTTAATAGGTCCAAGCCGGTCCTTCAACTGATCAAATACCTCATTCATCCGGCCCATGCTTTTCAAACGTATGGAAATTTCGCTGATCTCTCTGTCCTCGATACGCAGCAGGGCCCTGGCATCGTCAAGATGGATTAAGCCATCCCGGCCGCCCGGCCCGGAAATGCCTTCCAGGATACTGCGTACCACAAAGGGCTGCCCGTTCACCGATCCATCCTTGTTGGTGGCAACCAGGACAATAGTGTCGCCGATCTTGACCTTCATTCCCTTGGCAATGAGCTCAGGAACAAGGATTTCTCCCTTTTCAAGGAGGCCTTCCTTTTTTCCCTTGATGATGCGATCAGTAAGCATGGGGACGGTCTGCATCTCTTGTTTTGGATTGACCGCGTTAAGCCGAATATTGGTTGTTTCTGAAAAATTGCTGAACATGGCTCCCAGCTTAATCCGCATGGAATAGGCTTCCACAGCATCATTGCCTTCCAGGATTTCCTTTACTTCGGCAACCTGTTTGCCTTTCAGGTTACGGTCCAGAGGCAGGCTGTCAATAGAGGCAAGATATCCCTTGCGGTGCACCTGCAGGTGGCCCAGCATGGAATCTGTGATCTGGCCGATCATCATGGCCTTGAAGGAACCGGACACGGAAACAAAAAGCAGCACCGCCACCACTCCCAGGGTGATCAAAACAGAGGTGAGCAAGGTTCGTCGCTTATAGCGGCGCAGATTGCGGATAGCAAGATTGAAGATACTAAGCATAATTTTGATAGGTTATTTTTGATAGGTTATTTAGGTTGAAGGCTGAAGGCTGAAGGTGGAAGTATTTCAACCATCTCGCAACGTACGAAGTTTTGCGTGATCACGCATGATTTGTTCCTATCAGTCTATCTACCTTCAGCCTTCCCACCTTCCACCTTCCACCTTCCCCCTTCAACCTTCCCCCTTCCCCCTTCAGCCTTCCCACCTTCCGTCTTCCAGGGTAAAAATAGTTTCCGCGTTTTTCATCACCTTGGGGTCGTGTGTGGAGAAGATAAAGGTAGTACCGAATTCATCCCGCATATCTTTCATGAGCTCAATAATACGGTTGGAGGTTTTACTGTCCAGGTTGGCAGTAGGTTCATCGGCGAGCACCAGTTTGGCATTGGTAACCAGGGCGCGTGCCACAGCCACCCGCTGCTTCTGGCCGCCGGAGATCTGGCTTGGGTATTTGGCGCCCTGATCAGCCATTCCCACGGATTTTAACAACTCCTGCACCCGTTTCTGCCGTTTCTGCTTCGGCCAGTTTTGCACCATCAGCAAGGGATACTCCACATTTTCAAATACGGTGAGTACTGGAATTAGGTTGAAATCCTGAAAAATGAAACCGATATGCTCTCCCCGGAAACGGGCCGATTCCTTTGAGCGAAGATGCGTCACATCCTGGCCGGCGACTTCAAGAAAGCCGCTGGTTGGAGGATCAAGACAGCCAATCATGTTCAACAGAGTACTTTTCCCGCTTCCTGACGGGCCGACAAAAGAAACAAAGGAAGCTGGCTCAATGGCAAAATCGACTCCGCGTATAGCCCTGACAGTAATGTCGCCGGCGATATACGTTTTTTCAAGTGCTTTTGCCGTAACAAGTGTCACAATT
>DAOVEU010000387.1:0-2817 GCA_030668805.1 Desulfobacterales bacterium | reverse complement strand
ATTTCCGAAGTTTTTCCATTTCAGCGGGTGTCAGATCACGGTAGGTTCCGGGTTTCAGATTGCCTAACCGGATCGGACCGTAACGTGTGCGCTTCAATTTCAGGACCGGATGGCCCACTGCCCAACACATCCGCCGAATCTGCCGGTTTCTGCCTTCTTTTATGGTAATCTCAAGCCAGGTGTTCTTGCCGGTTGTGCCTATCTTTTTTACCTGGGCCGGTGCAGTTCGTTTGCTATCCAACATGACGCCGGATCTTAGACTTTGCAAGACCTCTGCGGCGGGCATACCCTTGACTTTGGCCCGATAGGTCTTGGGGATGCCATAGCGGGGATGCTGAAGGTGCTGGGCCAGTTCCCCGTCGTTCGTCAGGATCAGGAGCCCTTCGGTGTGATAATCGAGACGTCCCACGGGAAAGATACGCGCCTTAATTTTCCTGACAAGTTCGGCTGTGGTTCGACGGCCCCTGGGATCATGGGAAGTGCTTAGCACCCGTTTTGGCTTGTTCAGGACGACGGTAACCTTGGGCTCTAATCGGCAGATGAGGCGGTTGTTTACACGTATGGCGTCTTGTCCCCAGACGACATGAGTGCCTGGCTTGTGGACCACCTGACCATTCACCGTAACACGGCCCTCGCGGATCAATCTTTCTGCCTGATGCCGAGAGGCGACTCCGGCCCGTGCCAAGACTACCTGGAGTCGTTCGGCCATGTTTCTCCCAGATCCTTCAGATCTTTGAGAGTAGGAAGCTCATTTAGATCCTTGAGATCAAAGATCTCTAAGAACTGTTTGGTGGTGCCGTATATCATGGGACGGCCCGGCAGATCCTTCCGGCCCATCACGCGGATTAGCCTTCGTTCAAAGAGAGTCCGGAGTGTCCCCCCGCTGTCTACCCCCCTCAGGTATTCTACATCGCTGCGAAGCACAGGTTGCTTGTAAGCAATGATCGCAAGGGTCTCCAAAGCTGCCCGGCTCAAACGAGCCGGTCTGGTCTCTTTCAGACGCCTGATCCACTGGCGGTACTCCGGACGGGTTCTTACTTGGAATCCGCCTGCAACCTCGGTCAAGAAAAAGCCGCGCTTGCCGGATTCGTACTCTTCGGCCAGGCTGGTGAGGGCCTCGCGGATGGTCTTGCGGTCTGCGGTTTCCAGAACGGACTTGATCTTATCGATTGTAATGGGTGTGTCTGAAGCAAAGAGCAAGCTTTCGATAATGGCCTCTAAATCAGTTCGCATGGCTCACAATTGGAATAATGGAATAATGGAATATTGGGTTTTAGACCCGCCTGCCTCGCATTGCGAAGCCCGCCTGCCATAACCAGGCTTGAGCGGGCAGGCATTGCGGGCAGGGGATTTTGGTTTTTTTATCTTCTCCATCATAGCGCACAGCTTCACTTCGTGTCCAATATTCCATCATTCCATCATTCCTTCCTCGGAATCACAGACAGGCTAATAAAGTGCTACAATGTCAATAGGTTGTAGAATTTAAGAGGCACCATACTATTCATTGAAAATCCTGATAATTCCTGACTCAAGATGCTGCATAATCCGTATCAGTTGGAATTTTGCCATCTCAAGAATAGCCAGAAAGGTCACAATGATATCTCCTCTGGTGGCCTGTGCTTCAAAAAGTTCTTGAAAGGTCACGGATCCCCGTTCTTCTAAGATGTCTGCAATCTGAGAAATCCTGCTTTTCACAGAGATGGTATCCGGTGTAAGATCCCAAAGATATGCCGGAGATACCCGCTTGATAATCTCCTGAAATGCATCAATGAGTTCAAACAGGCCAACCTGTATCAGGTCCCCTGGCTCTCCCTCAGACCATGCCTCAGTGCCATCAAAGTCCCTCCGCACAAAGACATCCCAGTCGAGTCGATCTCGCTCCATCAAATCCTCAGCAGCATACTTCAACTGCAAATATTCGGCTAAGGGCCTGATGATCTCCATGCGAGGGTCCTCGTCTTCGCCTTCTTCTTCCTGGGTGGGCAGCAGCATGCGGGACTTGATGTGGGCCAGGGTGGCAGCCATGACCAGGAAGTCGCCAGCCACATCGATATTCAGGGATTTCATCCATTCCAGGTATTCTACGTACTGCTGGGTGATCAAGGCAATAGGGATGTCGTAGATATCCACCTCGTTTTTCTTGACAAGATGCACCAGAAGATCCATGGGACCATCAAAGAGATCTCCCAGATGCACTTTATAAGGTGTCTGATCTTGTGTTTGTTCCATTTGAGTGTCTAAAGTGAACTAAAGTGTCTAAAGTGAACTAAAGTGCCTAAAGTGAGCTAAAGTTAATGAACTCGTAAAAAGTCCCAACAAATAGTCAATTCGAGCGAAGCGCCCGCCCTGGCGCGACAGGAGAATAATAACCGGTGCCATATAACAACCCAGTCTGGGCCAGGGAGAAATCTTTTCCATGTAACATGCTGAAAGCATAAGATTTCTCCCTTATGAACCATCCCAAAAAACTCATTGTAAAGATTGGTTTTGTTCCTTCAACTTTAGGCACTTTAGCTCACTTTAGGCACTTTAGGCACTTTCAAATCCTTATAGCCTCTCGAACCTGTTCCATGGTTTCACGTGCGACGACTCGCGCCCTTTGATCACCGTCTTCAATAATCGCCCTGAGCGTATCCGGGTGGGCCTCATAGTAGGCCCGTTGTTCATGTACAGGCTCCAGGGTCGTGATCAGGTTTTCGGCCATCATCTGCTTGCACTCCACACACCCGATTCGGGCCTTTGGGCATTCCCGATCAACACGCTGTATGGTCTGCTCGTCCGAGTACAGCCGATGAAAGCTGAAGACATTGCAAATAT
>DAOVEU010000273.1:0-3826 GCA_030668805.1 Desulfobacterales bacterium | reverse complement strand
ACAATGCCACGGAGAGAAACACCCGGTCTGGGCCAGGGTCTGGGCCAGGGAGAAATCTTGATAAGCTGACAAAATGGGAGGAGCGAGTACTTATATCCAGTACCTACCACGCGAACCTATTGAGAAGTCACATATAGACGGATAGAGTCTGGCGGAAAGATGGTTGTGTGTCAAGTTGAAGAAATATCGCCTGGGAGTCTCTCGAACGTATTGAGAAGCAATAAGGATGTGCATATTTAGGGGTCTATGATGAAAGATTTTGTTAAAGTTATGAAGGCTCTTTCCGATCCTAATCGGGTGAAAATCATAAAGATGTTACAGCATAAGAAAATGTGCGTGTGCGAAATGCAGGCTGCATTGCAGATAGCCCAACCAAGTGTCTCGAAGCACTTAAGGATACTCGAAGAGGCTGGCTTTGTTACTTTTCGCAAAGACGGTATGTGGGTTAACTATGAACTTGCGGATGGTAGCGCCAGTCCTTACGTAGCCAGCCTTTTAGGCAATCTGAGGCACTGGCTGGAAGATGATGCAGAAGTTGCTGAAATCGTGGAAAAACTTCCCGATATTCGACGTGAAGATATCTGCAAAAAATAATTTTTGCCGGTTCGATAGCTAAATAGGAATAGAACCTAAAGTGATCGGTTCCAGGTTCAGGGTTCAAGGTTCAAAGGTTATAGTATACTCATATCCTTAACTTTATAAGACAATGCTCAGATTAGCGTGTTTCACCCATCAGGTGTCAGGTGTCAGGTGTCAAAACCCTGAACACTGAAACCTGAACACTGAAACCTGAACACTGAAACCTGAACTTTGCTAACAGCCAATTAGGGCTCTTCAACCGGGAACCGTGAACGTTGAACCGCTCAACCCAGGTAGAACTATTAGCTTTAGAGGCCAGGTCAAACTTCGACCGCCAGAGGTGGTGACTTATGCACTTCCCGACCTCAGGGGTTGATGTCTTTCCCCTAATCCCGTTCATTGTTGCCTTTGTGGTCTCCTTTTTTACCTCAATGGGTGGTGTGTCAGGAGCCTTTCTGCTACTCCCTTTTCAAGTCAGCGTGCTTGGGTTTACCAGCCCTTCGGTTAGTCCCACAAATCTGGTTTACAATATTGTTGCTATCCCGAGTGGCGTTTACAGATACATCAAAGAAGGGAGAATGGCGTGGCCGCTTGCCTGGGTCATTATTGCGGGCACACTCCCGGGTGTGTTCATAGGAGCCGTTTTCAGGATTAAGTATCTGCCAGACCCCAAAAAATTCAAATTCTTTGTGGGATGCGTCCTCCTTTATATCGGTATCAGGCTCCTCTATGATTTGATGGAAAAGGCAACCGCAAAAAAGATGAAAACCAAGGTACTTGAGGAGAGATTTAAGGAAAGGTCTACCCTGATGAGAAAAGGTCTAGAATCAGGTGCTGTCCAGGATGGAGTTATTAAAACCGTCAAGTTTTCATTGACCAAATATACATATAGATTCTATGGAAAAACCTTTTCCTTCAACACTATAGCCCTTTTTGCGCTCACTTTTATCGTGGGGATCATAGGAGGAACTTATGGCATAGGTGGAGGGGCAATCATTGCTCCATTTCTGATAGCGATTTTCGGCCTTCCTGTTTATACCATAGCAGGCGCTGCACTGCTCGGGACCTTCTTGACCTCAATTGCGGGGGTGGTTTTCTACACCATGATAGCTCCCATTTATGCTCACACTGGGTTGGCAATCGCCCCTGACTGGATGCTGGGGGCTCTTTTCGGTGCTGGGGGTTTTCTGGGCATGTATTGTGGTGCAAGGGCACAAAAGTATATGCCTGCCAAGGCCATAAAACTGATACTCGCTCTGGTTATTTTGTTTCTTTCTTTGAGATATATTGTGAATATCTTTGGCTGACTCAATGCTTTCGAGAAACCCGCGCGGGATAGGAGGCTCTCCTTCCTGCCTTGAAACAGTATGATGCCGACAAGAAAATTGCGTTTTCGTCAAGTAACTGATATGTTAAATAGAGAATCTAAAGATCAGCATGCTGTCACCTTTAGGTTTTCTGCTTTCAGGCCCTGGTGAAAGAAGGTGGTGATGCGATGAATGACATGTTGCGAATAATCGGTGAACAGAAGGCCAAGGAGTCAGAGGAAGAATCCGTTGGCCGCAAACTGGCGGAGGAGGCGCTGCGGGAGAGTGAGAAGAAATATCGTACGGTTCTTGAGGCATCTCCCGATCCTACTGTTGCCTACGACATGGAGGGTGCGGTCATCTATTTAAGCCCGGCATTCACCCAGGTTTTCGGATGGACCCCGGAGGAGCTTTTGGGCAAGAAAATAGACTATGTCCCGGAGGAGAACTGGCCCGAGACTCAAATGATGATTGACAAGGTGATGGCGGGAGAGAGTTTCTCTGGCATTAAGAGCCGTCGATACACCAAACAAAGAGAAATTCTTGATGTCAGTATAAGCGTTGCCACTTACCTGGATCGTAACGGTATTCCGGTAGGCAGTGTCCACACCTTGCGAGACATTACCGAACGAAAGCGCCTTGAAGCCCAACTCCAGCAGGCTGCGAAGATGGAGTCCATCGGCACCCTGGCTGGCGGTATTGCCCATGACTTTAACAACCTGCTCATGGGCATCCAGGGAAATGTTTCATTGATGCTTATGGACATCGATTCCACGCACCCCCATTACGAACGGTTGAAGAAGGTTGAAAAACAGGTTCAAAGCGGAGCCAAACTAACCTCACACCTCCTTGGATATGCGAGGAAGGGCAGATACGAGGTCAAGCCCGTTGACCTGAACCGATTGGTGGAAGAGGCATGTGACACATTTAGCAGGACAAAAAAGGAGATTACTGTTCACCGAGAGCTTACCGAGAACCTGTTTCCGATAAAGGCAGACAAAGGACAGATTGAGCAGGTTTTGTGGAACCTCTGCGTAAATGCTTCAGATGCCATGCCTGCCGGCGGGGACCTGATCGTGAAGACCATGAATACCACCCATGAGGAGATAAAGGGCAAACTCTATGTTCCAAAGCCCGGCAAGTATGTGTTGTTAACGGTGATCGATACAGGCGCGGGCATGGACAAAAAGACAATGGAGCGCATCTTTGAGCCCTTCTTTACGACCAAGGAGATGGGGCATGGTACCGGTCTTGGTCTGGCTTCTGCTTACGGTATCGTAAAGGGCCATGGCGGATATATTGATGTGGATTCCAGGAAGGGGCACGGGACTACCTTCAGGATTTATCTCCCTGCATCAGAAAAAGAGGCCCGGAAAGCTGTCAAAACTGGTGATGGATTCATTAAGGGAGCAGGGACGGTCCTTCTGGTGGATGATGAAGACGTCATCCTGGAAGTAGCCCGGGAGTTGTTGGAGGCCATGGGCTACCGGGTACTCATAGCCAGGGACGGAAGAGAGGCCATCGAGGTTTACAGGAAAAATCGAGATGAGGTAGACCTTGTTGTCCTGGACATGGTCATGCCCAATATGGGTGGTGGTGATGCCTACGACCGCATGAAGGAGATCAACCCGGATATTAAGGCCTTGCTTTCAAGTGGTTTCAGCATAGAGGGTGAAGCCACAGAGATATTGGAACGTGGGTGTGATGGTTTTATCCAGAAGCCTTTCACCATAAAAGACTTGTCTGAAAAGATAGGGGAGATTCTCGACAAGAAATAGGCTAACTTTCAATAACTGGAGGTTTGCCTCCTCAGGGTGTGCCCTCTCTTCCGACAACACGGTTGCCTCGGTCCATAACAACCTCGATTTGGAGCAAGGCAACCGTGTTGCCAGAGAGGGTTTAGCCCGCCCTGCCCGCCCTGGTGCGACAGCGAATCGAAA
>DAOVEU010000370.1:0-2959 GCA_030668805.1 Desulfobacterales bacterium | reverse complement strand
AAATGGATCTTGAAGCACTATGGTTTGTCTGCGGCCAGGGCCGACCGAGATGATCTGAACAGGGGTTTCCACGAGTTCTTCCACTCGCCTCACATAGTTCATAGCATTTTGCGGCAGGTCATCGATGTCCTGAATCGCTGTGATATCATCAGGCCACCCTGGTAGCTCCTCGTAAATCGGCTCACACTTTTCGAGCACCCTTAAGGCCGTGGGGAACTCTGTGAGTCGATCCTGCTTGTATCGATAGGCCGTGCAGATCATAAGGTTTTCAAGGCCGCTCAGCACATCGAGCTTGGTTATGGCAATACCGGTGAGACTGTTGATGCGCGCAGCCTTACGCACGACCAGGGTGTCGAGCCAACCGCATCGCCTGCGTCTTCCGGTGGTGGCGCCAAACTCGGCCCCTCTCTTTTGAATCAGGTCGCCGATTTCATCATGGAGTTCTGTAGGCAAAGGGCCTCTGCCGACCCGGGTGGTGTAGGCCTTCACCATTCCGAGGACGCCATGGATCTGTGTAGGGCCAATCCCGGCGCCACAGCATGCATTTCCTGCTACCGTATTGGATGATGTCACATACGGGTAGGTCCCGTGGTCAATATCGAGGTGCGTCCCCTGGGCCCCTTCAAAAAGGATATGGTCGCCGGTTTTGATGGCCTGGTTGATGAGCACAGAGACATTGGCAATATGTGGTCGAAGCACCTCTGCATATGGGAGATATTCCTCAAGAATCGCTGTTTCATCGACCGTTTCAGACTTAAGGAAGTCCTTTAAGTAAAAATTCTTTTCGCCTAAGATAGAAGATAATTTCTGCTCAAATGTTTCAGGATCAATCAGGTCACAAAAACGAAGCCCCCGTCGCGTAACTCTATCTTCATAACAAGGCCCTATCCCCCGGCCTGTGGTACCCAGTTTCTTGTCTCCCTTCAGCCGTTCCCTGCCGTGATCTATAAGCTTGTGATAGGGCATGATTAGGTGGGCATTTTCGCTGATCAAGAGATTGTGAGGATCCACGGAAATGCCGCGCTCTCGTAAATGCTGGATCTCTTCGATCAGCACACCAGGGTCCACCACTACACCGTTCCCGATCAAGCAGACCTTATTTGGGTGAAGGATTCCGGACGGGATAAGATGGCTGATATATGGCTCTCCATCCACCACCATCGTGTGGCCGGCGTTGTTGCCCCCTTGAAAGCGGACTATCAAACGAGCGGTCTCTGCTAAAACGTCTACAACCTTTCCCTTGCCTTCGTCTCCCCACTGGGTACCAATCACCACAATATTGGACATTTGAGGCTCCTACAAAAAGTTCAGCTCTTGATAGCAAAACACGTATCAATTACAGGGGCCAACATACCCTGTGTCATTGCGAGCGGAGCGAAGCAATCTTATGGCTCACGGCTCAGAGATTGCTTCGTCGTCCGCAGCAAGCGGACTCCTCGCAATGACAGAAAGAAATAGCCGTGAACGGGTACTAAAATCCTTACGGATTAATTCCAGAGTTAAGGCGTAAGCCTTTTATCCAGCTCGTTTTTTCCTCACGAAACTCGCTTCTTCAATCCGCAATCCGCAATCCGCAATCCGCAATCCAAAGCGCTATCCCCTGGGATGATACCGGGTGTGAACTGCCTTTAGCCTTTCCTGGGCAACATGGGTATAGATTTGGGTGGTACTAATATCCACATGGCCCAACATCACCTGTACCGACCGGAGATCTGCCCCCCGTTTCAGAAGGTGGGTGGCAAAGGAGTGTCGGAGGGCGTGTGGGGTGATTTTGTGTGAAAGCCCGGCCTTTAGAGCATATTGTTTCAGAAGCTTCCAGAATCCCTGCCGTGTCATGGGCATTGCTGAACGTGTTACAAAGAGATACGGGCTTGGCTGCCCCTTTAACAGGATCGGACGACCTGATGCAAGGTAGACATCGACCTTTTTCTTGGCCGCCTGCCCAATGGGCACCACCCGCTCCTTAGAACCCTTGCCGAGAACCCGGACAAAACATGCCTCCAGATTGATATTTGCAATTCCCACTTTGATTAGCTCTGAGACCCTGAGTCCCGCTGCGTACAGAAGTTCCAGCATGGCAGCATCTCGCACACCCAGAGGTTTCGAAGTATCAGGTGTCTCGAGAAGCCTTACCACTTCCTCTACCTTCAAAACACCAGGTAGTTTTCGCCCTGCCTTTGGCAGGTCCACCATCTGGGCGGGGTTGGTCTCCAGTACCTTTTCACGTACCAAGAACCGATAAAATCCCCTCAGGGTCACCAGGTGCCTCGCTCTGCTCCTGGGTCCGAGCCCCGCCTCTCTTAAGTCAATCATGTGTTTTAGAACAAGGGCCATGTCAGCATCGGAAATATCGTAAATACCGTTTGCCCTCAAGGACTTCAAATATAATATCAGATCTTTGCTGTAGGCGGCAACGGTATTTCCGGAAAGGCCTTTTTCCACCACCAGGTAGTTGATGAACTGATCTGTTAGCTGATCCAGGGAATTTGGGGTCATTGGTCAATGAAAGTAAGCTAAAGTGAGCTAAAGTGAACTAAAGTGCCTAAAATGCCTAAAATGCCTAAGGTTAGAGAATTACAACCAATTTTAAAAAAAGTTTCTTCAAGCCCTCAACTTCAGCTCACTTTCGTCATCATTCTACTACCAATATTCCCATTGGGGCGAAGCCCTTAGTTGGGTCTACCTGTAAATTCATACCGGATGCCTGTTCAAGACGACCGCCCCGTCTTCTTTCAGAACCACCATATTTTCCAGCCGCACTCCGCCCCATCCGGGTATGTAGATGCCGGGTTCAACAGTGGTGACCATACCCACCTCCAGATTCATCGGCCGGATGGGACTCAAATTGGGTTTTTCATGGGTCGCCAGTCCCACGCCGTGTCCAAGCCCATGGCCGAAGTAATTGCCGAATCCCTTGGCGGTAATATGGTCTCGTGCAATCTTGTCCACAGCCTGTGTG
>DAOVEU010000162.1:0-5350 GCA_030668805.1 Desulfobacterales bacterium | reverse complement strand
TGGAAATCCTTCCCATACCATGAAGCCATGCCTTCCTGAACAAATCCTTCTCCACTTAAAAGAGGATAATATGTTACCCCGTTTACCGAATATGATTTGGGTACACGGCCATCCACTGTTTTTGGCAATACTATAGCCGGTCTTTTATAACTGCTAACCCTTATCTGTTTTTTACCACCAGCACAGCCAAAAATACTTACAATAATAAGGAGGAAAAAAATAAACCCTACAATGTCATTTACAGATTTCTTTTTCAAATATAGTGTATCTTTATTTGACAAAACCAAAAGATATAGCTGAGAATTTAATAAGTTACTTAGTAGGGTAAACTTTTTCATGGCTTACTGGATATTTGACGCTGGATATTTTTTACCAACTTTAGCTCACTTTAAACCCTGGCCCAGACCTGGCCTCTAATCTTAATAGGCTTATCCAAGCATGGAGTACCCTATAGACTTAACAGTTTGATTTAAGCACGTCGCGCCAGGGCGGGCTTTAGGCACTTTAGCTCACTTTAGTTCACTTTCACTAATAACAAGTGACCAGTATCGCTTTGTACTGAAGCCCTACTTAGAGACTATATCGCAATATGAAGGAAGGAAAAGTCTATCTGGTTGGTGCCGGGCCCAGGGAACCGGATCTCATAACCATAAGGGCCGGCGAGCGTCTGAAACAGGCGGACGTGGTAATCTATGATTTCCTGGCAGCCCCTGAACTCCTGAAACATGTACGAGAAGGCGCTGAAACCATCTACGTCGGCAAAAAGGGGGGCGATCACACCCTTTCTCAAGAGAAGATCAATGAACTGATGGTGGCAAGGGCAAGGCAAGGCCTCACCGTTGTGCGCCTTAAGGGGGGAGACCCCTTTATCTTCGGCCGTGGTGGTGAAGAGGCTGAAGTGCTCGCCGAAGCAGGGATCCCCTTTGAGGTTGTTCCTGGTGTGACCTCGGCTGTGGCTGTACCGGCCTATGCCGGCATACCCCTTACACATCGTTTGTACACCAGCAGCGTAGCGTTTGTTACCGGTCATGAGGACCCGACAAAAGAGCACTCCTCGATTGACTGGTCCAAGCTTGCCACCGGTGTGGGCACCCTGGTCTTTTTGATGGGCGTCAAGAACCTGGCCAACATTGTAGAAAGACTGATGGCGGCCGGCCGTGACCCGAAAACCCCGGTGGCCCTGGTGCGCTGGGGAACCACGCCCCAGCAAACCACGGTAGTGGGAACCCTTGACACCATCGTGGCAGAGGTGCAAGCAGCCGGTCTGAAACCGCCTGCCACCATCGTTGTGGGTGAGGTGATTAAACTCAGGGACACCCTGAACTGGTTTGAGAAAAGGGCTCTTTTTGGAAGGACTGTGGTGGTCACAAGGGCACGAGCACAGGCAAGCGTACTGGTTGGGCGGCTTTCAGACCTCGGAGCTGCGTGCCTTGAATGCCCCACCATAAAAGTTGTTCCTCCGGAGGACTGGAGCCCCCTGGATGCGGCAATAGATAACCTGGACACTTATGACTGGCTTGTTTTGACCAGTGTGAATGGTGTCAACTTCTTCTTTGATCGACTCTATGAAAAAGGTAAGGACGTGAGGGCCCTGGGAAATGTGCGCACAGCAACCATCGGCCCGGCCACGGCAAAACGATTGCGCGATTTTGGCCTCAAGAGCGATATTATCCCCGAGACCTATCAGGCCGAATCGATCGTTGAAGCTTTTAAACAGGAATCGATGAACGGAAAAAGAGTATTGCTGCCGCGCGCCAAAGAGGCGCGACCAGTACTGCCCGTAGAACTCCGAAAAATGGGTGCGGCTGTGGATGAAATCGCCGCCTATCAGACTGAAGAGGCACGCGAAAACGTAGAAGTGCTGATCAAGCGCTTGGAAGAAGGCTCTATCGACCTTCTGACTTTTACGAGTTCGTCTACGGTCAGAAACTTTAAGGCCCTCCTTCCACCTGAAAGGTTTGGAAGCTTAATTGAAGGGGTCACTGTTGCCACCATCGGCCCGATCACAGCAGACACGGCCGGAGAACTCGGATTCAAAGTCGATATTATGGCCCGGGACTACACCATCGACGGGCTGTGCGAAGCCATCATCCAGCATTACGAGCGAAGAAACACGTGATAATCACGCTTTATTTGACATGGAAAACCAGGTCCTCTGGGCCCGCATGTTTACTCATATCCGTCTGTTTGATTCTTCGCAAATCTTTTCAAACAGATTGAAAGAGGGCTCTGTTTGGGAAATATCTTCTTTCAATTGTTCTGCCAGAACTGCTATATTCCCAAGTGCTTCTCTTTGGGTCAGGATGATTCTTTCCCATTCTTTCTGTGCTCTAAAAAAATGATCAATCTTTGTATTTATGGACCTTAACAATTCATGAAGTTCATCATCAGTATGACTGTTCCTATTTTTGAACAGATTTAGTATTTCATCATGAAGGGCTTTGTACATCTGAATCGTATTATCGGGGTTAATGAAACTCTTGTATTCCAGTATTCTGTCAATTTTTTCTTTTAACTCTTTGCTCGAAAAGGGTTTCGTAATGTAGTCAAATGCACCAAGTTTCATCGCCTCTATTGCAGTTTCAATTGTTGCATATCCGGTTATCATTATAACCTGGGTGGCCGGCAGATGCATTTTTGCACATCTTAAGAGATGCATACCCCCTTCCTTATTGCCGTACGTATCAGGCATATTCTTGTCCATTATGATAATGTCATATTCTACAGATTCCATTAATTCCATAGCGCGGTTAACACTATCAGCCATGTCAATACTATAACCAAACCTTTCCAGGGAGACAGCAACCATATTGCGAACAGCAGCATCATCGTCAACAACTAATATTCTTGATTCCATTTGCTCTGTGCGCATCATGTGAACTCTTAGCTCCTCTTTTTGGAATAGAGTTTCAGGAACTCCGCACGCATGCCTGATTCTTTGTCTTCTATTCCATGACGACAATCGTAACCCGGCGGTTTTTCGCCCGGTTGCTGCGGGTATCATTGTCGGCAACAGGTTTGGATTCACCATAAGAAAAGGCGTTCATGCGGTGCAATGGAATACCGTGCTCCATATGCAGGTAACGCATGACCCCCTCGGCTCGGGCTTGTCCGAGCCTCAAATTGTGCTCTTCGGCCCCGATGTTGTCCGTGTGCCCTTGAATCTCGACGTAGATGTTCTTGTTTTCCGCTTTCACCACTCCGGCAAAAACATCGAGACACGTCTTGGCTTCATCGGAAACATTGCTTCTGTCAAAACCAAAATGAACCGACTCGCCTGAGATCGTCGCCTCATAAAGCAACTTGCCCTCCGCCAGCTTGTGCGCCTCCTCAGCCCGTGACATCGCCTCCCGAACTGTAGTAGAATGCTTTTGGATCAGACGGTTTTGCTTTGCAGCCGATTTCTTCAAACTGGCGATCTCCGTCTGGTTCGCCACCGCGTTCTTCCGGACCTCGCCAATCTTGGTGTCTATTCCTGCGATCTGGTCTTTGACGTATTGTTCGGTTGCACATCCGATCATTCCTGACAAAAATATCCCTGTTACCACCACAACAGCAAAAAATGATCTCTTCATAATCGCTCCTCCTCTTTAAAGAATTTCGTAACCGTTCAAACGCCTACCTCAAATCTTTTGAGAAAGTATGGCGACAAAGCGTTTGAACGGGTGTCTGAAATTTACCCTCGGGTCATAGGGATTCTCAGGATTGGAGAACTTTGTCGTCATGTGCTGTATACACTGAGACGCCTTGATATACGGAAAATCAAGTAGCAACGGCCTCTTTTTTTCCTCGGTTATGCGGAGGCTCTCCCTGTCGTACGGTATGGCCCCCAGGTATTCAGGCTTTATGCAGAACCGGTCTTCATTGGCATTAATGTTTTTATCTGCGGTCTTCTCGATTGTGTCATAGAGCTTGAACCCCTGTTCAAGATTGCTCACCTGATTTATCACCAGCATGGGCGAGAATGTCCATTGAGGTGTGTACTCGGAAAGCCTCCCTTCTAGCCTCTCTTCGATCTCCTTGAAGCGGAAAAAGACGGCCTTTGCACATGCGTAGCCGCTGATTACGTCCTGGGGTGTGGTGATGATCACTGTGCGATCTGCTCCAAGAGCAAAATCGAGAACTGTGCGGGCAATCCCAGCGCCAAGATCAAAGATAGCAAAATCATAGTCCTGACTTATCTTTTGAAAGTGCTTGATAAATTTCATCTTCTGGGCATAGTTCAAATTGGCGAGCTTGAACTCACCGTATGTGCCACATATGAGATCGAAGTTGAATCTTGTACTAACGATAAGATCCTGCATCTGTTGGTTCTTCTCCAGAAAGTCCAGAAGGTGATGTTCAGGAAAAATACCAAGCTTGTTCGAAATATCAGCATTACCCAGATCCGCATCGATAAGCAGAACCCTGGCTCCGGTGTTTGCCAGGGCTTGTGCAAGGTTGATGGAAAGATGTGTCTTTCCGACACCCCCCTTGTTGGAGATGATGGAAACAGTAAGGGCCCTTATCTCGTCTTCCTGGGGCTGCTCAATTTGTGTGGTCATAAAAGCGCCTTGCCCGCTTTTACTCGCATGCTTTGCAGGCTGGCTATAAACTTCTTGCAGGGCCGTGGCAATTGAACTCCTTGGGGCAGCCGCGGGACGAATCTTGTAACCGGTAAGCAGTTCAAGGCTTCTAATTGCAATTGGCTGCTCTGGAGTGGCCATTGCAACAACAAGGATATCATTGACAAGGCGAATAGGTAATGCCTGCCGCCTGAAGGCTATATCTCGATCAACCAGGGCAACAGCAGCAGGCTCAATATGCGTACACAAAGGATCCACAAAGGGTATTTTCATTTTCTTAGCAGTCGCCTTTGCGATCTGCGTCTCGGTATCAAGTCGGGTGGGGAGCGCGCATACCTTTGGAGATCCTTTGGAAAGTCCGTCCTGTCTGTTTTGGACCTTACTTGTCTCCACAACTTTCAGGTTTTTACTGTTTTCCTTCATGGGTAGATTTTGCCGGCTTATTCAAGCACGTCGCGCCAGCACCGTAGCGTGGGGGCTCTGTCCCCCACAACATGTGCCCCACAGAGGGGGCACGCTACGCTGGGGCAAGTGCCTAAAGTGAACTAAAGTGCCTAAAATTCAAACAGACAAGAAGCTCCAGATTTCGTTGGCCAACTCCCCTTTTCAAGTCCTTTGGCTAATTGTTCATGATCCATGATTATCCTATCAATAACTTTAGGCACTTTAGCTCACTTTAGCTCACTTTAGGCACTCTTCTTCAATCTTTTCACTCAACCGAGTCGGTACGTGACCTCTCGGAAGATCTGAGATGGCACGTGATAGTAAACGTCTGTGTCGTGAAC
>DAOVEU010000210.1:0-4546 GCA_030668805.1 Desulfobacterales bacterium | reverse complement strand
TTTTTTCACCACCCCAGGTTTCAGGTTTCAGTGTTCAGGTTTGCGGCTTACGCCTTGAGAACAGTACAGATCTCGCGTTTGTCGCTCCTGACACCTGACACCTGACACCAAAAAGTAGGAACAAAAGAACTTATCTCTTGGCGCCCGCATCCTTGATAAGTGTAAACCGAGGAATGAAGGATGCCGGTTTTATTCTTTTAACTTTAGGCACTTTAGTTCACTTTAGGCACTCTCATATAGACGGATGGCCAATGACCAATAACGCGACGGTCGCGGCAAGAATGCCGCTCCCATGGAGGGACCCAAATGAAACATAAATGTTCAGTCACTCTTTTTGCCATGGTCACACTGATTCTTTTCTTTGTGGCCTCAAGAGGCTTTACTGATGAACTTGAAGTCGTTGAGGTGGAAGGCGGGGAGGCCAGGGTGAGCCTGCTTGAAGGCAACGCAGATCTCTTTCGCAAAAAACCCGAGCGAAGACAACCTTTGAGCGAAGGGGATGTGCTCCGCCATGGGGATCGCGTGACCACGGGAAATAAGACCAGAATCGAATTGGGTATGCCTGACGGAAGCTTTCTACGGTTTGACGAAAAGACAACCTTTGAGTTGATTTCAGCAGGTTACGATGAACAAACCAGGCAGCGGCATATCGAGGTACACCTGGCACTGGGTAAGACATGGGCAAAGGTCGCAGGGCTGGTAGGGGGCCGAGGAAGATTTCAGGTTTCAGCCGAGAATGCCATTGCAGGTGTTCGGGGAACCACCTACCGAATGAACGTAAATCCGGACACATCTGTTGTCGTCAAGGTCTATTGGGGAGAGGTCAGTGTGAGCAGCCCCCCCAAAAAGGTGGACAGGCCCCAGAGGGTTTCCGAACCAAGGAGGGTAGAAGGCCCTCACCCGGTTCAGGGCCCTCATCCTGTTAGTATGCAGGAGTGGACTTATATTGTTGGGGCTATGCACCAGATCACTATCTTGCCGGATGGTACGGTCTCAAAACCCTTTCGTTTTGATCCAGAGGTGGATGCCGATGACTGGGTACGATGGAACCAGATGCGCGATCAGATGCCATGATCGTAAGGCGTTCAATTCCCATAAACGTTCCCAACACACTGACACTTCTCCGTATCCTGTTAACCCCGCTTTTTGCCATTTGTTTGATCAAACACCTCTTCGGTCTTGCCTTGTTGGTCTTTGCAATCGCTGCGGTAAGCGATGGCATGGACGGGCTCATAGCCCGTCTCTTTCATCAGAAGACCACATTGGGGGCCTACCTGGACCCGGCTGCCGACAAGCTATTGTTGACAACGGCATTTGTGACCTTGGCGATTCAGGAACTTATTCCGAGCTGGCTGTCAGTCATTGTTATCACACGGGATGTTCTGATCCTGTTTGGGATTGCTCTTTTTATTATGACGGGTCGCGAGTTTCAACCGGTGCCATCCATCCTTAGCAAGATCACAACCGTGGTACAACTGGCCAGCGTGCTTGTAGTTCTGGTGGCCTACCAGGCCCCGAGGATAGCTCAGATTCAAGGGCCGCTATTCTGGTTTGCGGCCGGCATGACCATGGTTTCTGGATTTCAATACATTTACAGGGGCCTGAATATTCTCCAGGAAGCATCGTAACAGTGTTCCTCGTAACCGTGTTCCTCTTGGTGAGGAGGGCATCCTTCATTTCCCGGTTTACACTTTTCAAGGATGCGGGCGCCAGGAGATAAACAAGGTGTCAGGTGTCAGGTGTCAGGAATGAGAAACTCAAGATCTGAAACCTGAACACTGAAACCAGGCACCAGGTGTCAGGTGTCAGAAACTGAAAAAGCAAGACCTGAAACCTGAAACCTGAAACCTGAAACCTGAACACTGAAACCTGAATACTGAAACCTGAACACTGGTCAATAGGTGTAAACTACTTTTGTGTATATATGTAAGGATGCCGTGAGGAGACTCTATTTCTCTTGACACTGCCGGCAATACTTGATAGCAAAAAAACATGCAGGCACGTAGCTCAGGGGGAGAGCGCTACCCTGACACGGTAGAAGTCGCGAGTTCAAATCTCGCCGTGCCTATTCCATTGAAGAGGACACGGGAGACTGGGCAACGTCAGTTTTGATCATGATCTAAAACATGATAAGGTAGAAGGCATCTGGATAGATGATACTTCAGATGCCTTTTGTTCTTTCATGGGATTCTCAATATGCGCATTCTTTTGATCCATGCAGACAGATTTTCGTTTCGTGTCACAGGCGAAACCTCGGTGTCTATGCCGAGCGAGCTGGAAAAGGCGAGCCGTGAGGGTGAGATTGCTGAATGCCTGGTGGTCTTTATGGCAGCCGAAAAGGGTGATGGGGCTGATGTTGATTCAGTGGTCAACCAGGTGATCGAAGAGGTTCTATCACTTGCAGATCAACTCGGCACACGCCATCTGGTCATTTATCCGTATGCCCATCTGTCAAGCACGCTTTCTTCCCCCCGTGTGGCAGTGCGGCTGTTTGATGAGATTTGCCGGCAGCTTCAAAGCCACGACCATTTCAAGATCTTGAGGGCGCCCTTTGGTTACTACAAGGCATTTGAGATTGGTTGCAAAGGACACCCCCTGTCAGAGTCGGCCAAAACGATCACACCGGGCAGACCTGCGAAAGGATCCGCTGAGGCCGAAGAGTCTGAGGCCATCAGGGCAGAAAAGACCCTGAAGTCCGAATGGATTATCATGACACCTGACGGGAAACAGGTATCGGCGGAAGATTTTTCATTTGCTGCACGGCCTAACCTGGAACGGTTATACAGGTATGAGAAGTCAGGAACCCGTGTGTCTGATCAAGCCCCCCCGCATATTGAGTTGATGCGGCGTATGGAGTTGGTTGATTACGAGCCAGGAGCAGATCCCGGTAATTTTCGGTGGTACCCAAAGGGCCAGTTGATGAAGCGCCTGGCTGAGGCCTATGTTAGCGGTCTGGTCACTGATCATGGCGGGATGCAGGTGGAGACCCCTATCATGTATGATTATCAGCATCCCAAGCTCAGCCTCTACCTCCAGCGATTTCCGGCCCGCCAGTATGTGCTCCTCTCAGGCCAGAAAGAATATTTCCTCCGTTTTGCAGCCTGTTTTGGGCAATACCTGATTCAACATGATATGCAGATTTCCTACCACCACCTGCCATCTAAACTCTACGAGCTAGCCCATTACGCTTTCAGGCGGGAGCAGTCCGGGGAGCTGGCTGGACTAAAACGGCTACGAACCTTTACCATGCCGGACCTTCATACGCTGGTCAAGGACGTGGAACAGGCCAAAGAAGAATTCCTACGCCAGACCGAATTGGCCATTCAATGCATGGAAGGCTTTGAGCTCGATTTTGAGGTAGCCATACGGTTTGTGCGAGATTTTGCTGATCAGAATAGGTCCTTTGTTGAAGAGCTCACCTCATGTTGTGGCCGCCCGGCCCTGATGGAATTGTGGGACGAACGGTTTTTTTACTTTGTTGCAAAGCTTGAATTCAATTTCATTGATGCTCTGGACAAAGCGGCCTGCCTGTCAACAGTCCAGATAGATGTGGAAAATACCGAAAGATTTGATATAACCTATGTAGACAAAAATGGGGAAAAACAGTACCCCCTTCTATTGCATGCCTCTATCTCCGGTTCAATAGACAGGATCCTTTACGCTATACTGGAGACCCAGGCTATGGCCATGACGAAAGGACAAAAGCCCTCATTTCCCTTTTGGTTGGCCCCTATTCAGTTACGCCTTGTTCCGGTGTCTGAAAAATTCGATGGTCCCTGTAAGCAGGTCTTGAAAAAGGTGCCATATCGAATCGACTATGACGATCGGGACATCACCATGGGCCGGAAAATAAGGGATGCGGAAAGGGAATGGATCCCCTATATTTTGGTTTTGGGAGCAAAAGAGGTTGCAGAACAGTGCCTCAACGTCCGAACCAGGGACGGGGCTCAGAGAAAGATGGCTCTGCCCGAGCTTTTGGCAGAAATCGAGCCACAGATGAAGGAGAAACCTTTTCTGGGGTTGCCCTTGCCACAATGCCTTTCTCGACGTCCGATTTTTGTGGGGTAAGTCGCCATAAAATCTTGTGTGAACGGTACGTCTTGTAGTATACGAAGAATTCGTTCATGGGTAGTCACGCATAGTGCATAGCGCAGAGAGCAGAGAGCAAAGCGGAAAGACCAGAGAGCAGAAAAACGCCATGCACTTTGCGCTATGCTTTTTGCGTCTTAACCATCAAGGAGGTGAAGAATATAGCTAAGCGCATCAACGTAAACCGAAGGATTCGGGCCAAAGAGGTGCGGTTGATAGATCTAGACGGCAAGCAAGTCGGGGTCGTGCCGTTTAAGGAGGCTTTGGAAACAGCAGAATCCCACGGGTTGGATCTGGTTGAGGTTGCTCCCAATGTTAGTCCGCCGGTTTGTCGAATCATGGATTATGGCCGATACAAGTACGAACAGAGCAAGAAATTTCAAGAGGCCAAGAAACGGCAGTCAACTTTTCAAGTCAAAGAGATAAAAATACGTCCCATGACCGGAGAGCACGACTT
>DAOVEU010000043.1:0-9034 GCA_030668805.1 Desulfobacterales bacterium | reverse complement strand
CAGGCAAGGTTCTGTTAGTCAGGTATTTTGCCCGTTTTGGTTCAAGGAGGCGGGGCATTGCTGACCCCTACGGGCTTAACTACGACGCGTACCGGTTCTGCTTTCTTGATATCGAGGACGCAGTTTCAGGTCTCGTTGACTTTCTGTCCAAACGCCCAATCACCTTTGAACCTATACGGGTGACATGTTACGCGGGTTACAAATCGAATGAATCCCCCCGCTCATTTGTGTGGGGCGAGCAGGTCTTCAATATCACAAGGATCGTTGACCGCTGGTATGATAGCAGCGTGGATGCCCGGTCCGAGGTTGCGGATTATTTCAAGGTGGAGGCGGATGACGGAGGCACCTATATTATCCGCTACAACCGACTCTTTGACAGTTGGGCGGTACTGATCCGCTAGTCTGAAACGTGAACTTAGCTCCCTTCGGGCGAACTTAAGAAATCTCTGACACGGATTTCACTGATTACACTGCCTAAACCTAATCCGTGGCCATCCGTGTAATCCGTGTCCAAAAAGGAAAACCCGGCATCCTTCATTCCTCGGGTTACACTTATCAAGGATGCGGGCACCAAGAGATAAGTTCTTTTGTTCCTACTTTTTGGTGTCAGGTGTCAGGTGTCAGGAGCGACAAACGCGAGATCTGAAACCTGAACACTGAAACCTGAAACCTGGGGTGGTGAAAAAAAGTGTAAACTACTTTATGGCGAAAATGAAGGATGCCGAAAATCCTATACTATGAGCCTGGCCCCGCTTTGCTCCGTCCGCACTCGCAGAGGATTTACTTGTTGATGACTTTAATGGCCTTTGCGTCTTTGTCCGTCTTGATTACGCAAAACGTAGAACGCTTAGACCCCGCAGTCCCGTAAGTGTACTCTATATCTATGCCAGCGTCCGCCAGTTTGGCAGCTACTTTTTTGATCTCGCCTGCCTTGTTGGGCATTTCCACGGCGATGACGGGCTCATACTCGGCCTGTATATCTATTTTCTTGAGGGCGCGTTTAGCCTTGGCATTGTTATCTGTCATTATCATGAAATACGCCCTCTCGTTCATCTGGTACGCGCAAAGGCCAGTAATGTTGACATCAGCCGCAGATAGAGAGCCACTCATTTCAGCCAGTAAGCCAACTTCGTTTTCCTTATCAAAGGTCAGTTGCTTGGCTTTCGTTGCTTTAGCCATGGTGTTTTCCTCCTTTACAAAGATTTCGGGTAACCCTTCACAACTATTACTTTCAAACTATGACAGGAAAACAGCATGAGTCAAGCAAAAACATGCATAAAATCGCGAAACGATCCCATCAATTTCAAGAAATGATGTTCAGCAGATTTCCTACCATTTCATCTTCAGCAGAAATTACCTTTAGATTAGCTTGAAAACCTATTTTGGTTAAGATTATATTTACAAATTCTTCTCCAAGGTCAACGTTCGATTGTTCCAACGCATTTGGCCCAATACTACCCAGCCCGTTTGTCCCGGGTTGACCTGTGATGGCATCGCCCGACTCAGCAGTCATTGCGTACAGGTTGCCCCCCATCTTCTTAAGCCCCTGCGGGTTATTGAATTTGGCAAGCGCCACCTGAAAGAGGTTCAGGGCCTGGCCGTTAGAATAACGACCGGTAATCACTCCATCCGTACCTACGGTAATCGACTCAAGATCCCCGGAACCGTATCCATTAGCAGAAGAATAAATAGTATTTGACGCTGAAGAATACTGCGTTGACAAAGGCGAATCACTAACCCATGAAGAACCATTATAGAAAGAACCAAAATCGAGCTGAATCGACATCTCAGTAGAGCCGTCCGTTGCACCCAGAAAGTCAGGATGAAAAGTAAAATGACCATCTGTAAGATCCGTAGTAGCATTTTGAGGCGTCCAGTTGCCTGTACCGTCATTAATGTCCATAGTAACGTCTGAAATGGCCCCGGAATCATTAAATACCAGTGTCCCCCGAGCCAACAAGCCAAGGTTATCACCTGTAGCCCCTGATCTTCGATCCTCTGCCGGATGTGCGGTAACAATATATTCCCAGACAGAACCGGTCCCTCTCTTATCAAAATAAACGGTAATGTCATGCGAGGCACCAACCCCATCGTACAGTTTTGTTGAAGTTTGGTAGCTATATGCATTGTCAGCTATATGCTCTTGGTTAGGATTATCTCCATCCCATGCACCCGCGAGCGCGTTTATTCCGACTGAGTTGTCCTCTGCATGAGCATTAAGGTTCACAATATTTTTTATGACGGTTGTCTCTTCCGGAGGAGAGGTAAACGAAGACAATGTAATATCCTGAATTGCGCCCTGGATTTCACCGGTAATCGGGTCAAGCTCCCACCCCTGTACCACACAGCCTGAAGTAGTTACGAATCTCCCATCCTTGTCAAACTGAAACTGTCCATCTCTTGTATAATGGTTCCCCCCTTCTAATGCCCGGACCATAAAAAACCCATCTCCTCCAATCGCCATGTCAGTAGGAGAGGAAGTGGATTCAAACGATCCATGAGAAAACTCCTCGGTAATCTGCCCTATGGTTGTACCCCGTCCTACCTGTGATACTCCCGATGAGGTAGACACATTTTGAGGAGATAGCTCCTGGAAACTTGAACGACTCTTCTTGAACCCCTGTGTACGTATGTTGGCTATATTATTGGCAGAAGTACCCAGTTTCCTTTCAAAAGCTTTTAAGGCTGATCTCGCGGCTGAAATACCGTTAATCATGACCATTCTCCTTTCTCCGAGCCGGCAGTCTCCCAAAGAAAAAACCCATCCTCCTTCACGAACGAATGGGTTTCAGTATCGAATTCTTTACCAGTTGGGCAACCCCGCTATCCCGCAAAAACGGCACCGGAGGCTTTGCGTCCCACCCTTTCGAGAGGTTTGCCTTTTTCGCAACTATTCTAACAGTCTTTATCGGCACGGACGGGAAGAACCTTTAATCCTGATTCAGACTCCATGCAGATCCGCTTCAGCAGGTGAGTCAAACTCACCCTTTCATGGCCTCTGCGGTTTGCAGGCATTCCAGGACATAGTCCCGGGAAAGGATGTGCTCCATACTTTGCTCCAGAGGTCTTTCGGTGTCCACGCCGATGTGCATCTCATCACGCACCTCATTCAGGGGCTCAAACCGCGCCTTGATTTGTTCGAAGTGGCGAAGACGCGCATCAGAGACTGAAGATGTCGCCTCCCGCCTTATCAGACGTTTTTTGAGTACGGCTTCAGAGCATGTGCACTCCACAAACATCAGGTTTGTGTCCATATCCTTTGCCAGACGAAGGACTTCACTACGCTGGTGCCGGCTACTGTAAGTTGCATCCAGAATGACAGAACAACCCTTTTCAATCTCTTCCTGGGCCAGCAAGAGGAGCTTTCCATAGGTGAGTGAACTGGCCCCCTTTGAATAGATCCCTTTTTCAAACAGAACGTCCCTCCGCTCGTAGGGTTGCAGGCCAAATAATTCCTTGCGGATCACATCTGAACGAAATACTTTGACACCGAGTGTCTTGGCCAATTCTTTGGCAATGGTAGTCTTACCCGAAGCTGGCATACCACAAACCACCCAGAGGGTGGGGCGAGTGAACTGCACAGCATAGCGGTAGGCAAGGTCCATGTATTGGTGGGTTTCGGTGAGAAGCCTGCCACGCTCTTGCTCGCCAAGATCCCTTTCCTGGAGACGGAAGCAATTGACCTTGACCCGCACAAAGGCTCTGTAGCACTTGTAAAAATCAAGCAGAACAAACACGTCCTGGTCTTTTGTATACCCAACGTAAGCCTTGAGCAGACTGTGGGCGATGTCCGGGTAGCCTTCGTAGTCGAGGTCCATGGCCAGAAAGGCCAGATCAGACGTGATATCTCCGTATCTAAAGCGCTCATTGAATTCGATGCAATCAAGGATCTGAATCTCATCGGTAAAATAGACATGCCCGGATCTCAGGTCCCCATGGCAATCACGAATCTTGTCCTTTTCAATGCGATGCTCAAAGAGCTCTTGCCATCTGCGCAAAAAGGATCGCGTAGCGGCCCGAACAATTTGAAACATTCGCTCGTCAAGTATCTTTCCCGCAAACATTTCCGTTTGTCTGAAGTTTTCCTCACAATTGGCCCAAACCGTTTCCCGTGACCCAAAGGTATTGATGTGTCCGCCAGTGGGAGCCTGGCCATAAAACCTGGCAAGAATCCGGGCTAGCTCCTGAAGCGCTTCTTTGTCAATCTTTCCTCTCCGCAACAAACGAACCATGGAACAGTCATCAGAAAGTTGACGCATCTTAACAGCATATTCAACAGGCTGACCTGGCCCCGCCAGGTGATATCGGCCGTCTTTAAAGGTGATGGGAACGACGTCAAGATACACGCTGCGGGTCAAGCGACGATTAAGGATCACTTCTTGGTGGCAAAAATGTCGTCGCTTTTCCAGCGTCGTGAAGTCCAAAAACTCCAGATTGACCGGTTTTTTGATCTTATAGACGTACGTGCCTGTCAAAAAGACCTTGGAGATGTGGGTTTCACGTTGTCTAACAGTGGTCACGGGGTGAGGATAAAAATCAGGCCTCTGCATGGCCTGAAAGATTTCTGCTTGCCGTTGCGTTTCCATAACCGATCCCTTTTCCATTGACTCCGAAACTTCTTAGCGCTATAGCCTTTCACAAAAAAATTTTGCGGTTGCCATTGCCACGGATGCTATCACATAAGCTAAATGTTGTCTCAGGCGTTGGCAGGCGGGAATGACACATTGCCTGAATCCGACCTTTTACGAAACCATCATTCTTGGTTCTTGATTTTTCGTCCAGCATCCAGCGACCAGTATCGAGTATCCATTTTTTGACGCAAAAAAGATTTTCTGATAGATGTACGATCATCTACCCCAGAAACATTATCTTCTAATCTACAGCAAGGAGTACTCGCATGCAAATTTATATATCCGGATCCTTGGCCTATGACAGGATCATGGACTTCCCTGGTAAGTTTGCCGATCATATTCTACCTGATAAGATACATGTTCTCAATGTCTGTTTCACAGTAAATGGTCTGAACGAGAAATTTGGCGGCACGGCTGGTAACATTGCCTACAGCCTTGCGCTACTGGGAGAACGGCCCCTGATTCTGGCTACGGCCGGCAAAGACTTTGACAGGTACGAAACCTGGCTGCTCAAGCATCAACTTTCCCTGCAAGGAATCCGCCGCATTTCAGAGGAATTGACCGCCGGGGCTTACATTACGACCGACCAGGCCGACAACCAGATTACAGGATTCAACCCAGGGACTATGAAATACCCTTCCTTGTTCAAATTCGATGGTGTAAACCCTCAAAAAGCACTGGCCATTGTTGCCCCCGGCAACCTCGAAGACATGCTCACGTACAGCCACACGTGTAGAGAGAAAAAGATCTCCTATATCTTTGATCCCGGCCAGTCCATCACATCCTTCTTGGCAGACCAGTTGACGGAAATGCTCACGGGTTCCAGCCTGTTGATCTCCAATGACTACGAGTTGGAGATGATTATGCGAGCCACGGGCTTTGAAAAAGCCCAGCTCCTCCAGCGCACCGCGGCCATTATCACGACCCTGGGAGAAAATGGTTCTCTCCTTTGCACCCGCGATCAGGAAGTCAAGATCCCTGCTGCCCGCGCCTCTCGGGTCCTGGATCCCACAGGGGCGGGAGACGCCTATCGAGCAGGCATGATCAAGGGCATGGTCACGGGAAAAAACCTTGAAGATGCCACACGGATGGGAGCAGTCTGTGCCAGCTATGCCGTGGAATGCCACGGCACTCAGGAGCATAGCTTTTCCCAGCAACAGTTTTGGGCACGCTATCACGCCAACTTTGACCCGCCCGCGCCCACAACCTGGGGCTGATCATTGTTTCGGCCACTTTTTCTTAAATTTACTTTTCCCAATAACCGTGCCCTCTGGTATATTAGGCAAAGTTGTTGATAAACGAACTGTTCGGAGACTAAATTTTCGCACTCGTTTTTGAAGCTCCTTGGAAAATTCTTTCTATCACTTTAGGCACTTTTCCGAACTTATGAACATCGATCTCTCAAGCTTTGACACGTGTCGGATCCTTGTGGTCGGCGACCTGATGATCGACGAGTACCTGTGGGGTGAGGTAGAGCGCATATCCCCGGAGGCGCCGGTCCAGGTGGTTTCGGTTGTCCGGGATAGTAGCACCCTTGGTGGCGCAGGCAACGTGGTGAACAACCTTGTTGCCCTTGGTGCAAAGGTGTCGGTGGCAAGTATTATTGGTGCAGGTGAATCCACCGACGGAGGACTTCTGCTCAAGCTTTTCGAGGATCTGGGTGTTGACACGACGGGTCTCATTCAGGATCCAACCAGATCTATTACCAAAAAGACCCGCATCCTTGCAGGGCACCAGCACGTACTCCGCATAGACCGGGAAACAAAGCAAGAAATATCACAGGCCCATGTGGCCAGGTTGGTTCAATTTGTCAAGGAGCGTATTCATAGCTTCAACGTGATCCTGCTCTCCGACTATGGTAAGGGGCTTTTTGCGGAAATACTATTGCGACAGGTTATTGATGTGGCCAATCAGAATAAAAAGACGATCATCGTTGACCCCAAAGGACTCAACTTTAAGAAATACGCGGGAACAACAGCGATCACCCCGAACAAGAGGGAGGCGTCTTTGGCAGCCGGGATTGAAATCGTTGACGATGTGTCTCTTATCGCAGCAGGCCAGAAATTGCTTGAAGATATTCCAGTCCAAAAGGTGCTCATGACCTGTGGCAAGGAGGGTATGGTTCTCTTTGAGGATGGCAAAGGGCCTTTCCGGATCTCGGCTGAAGCCCGACAGGTCTTTGATGTTTCCGGGGCCGGCGACACGATTTTAGCCGTTCTTGGTCTAGGGCTCGCCTCGGGGGCATCTTTTCGACAGGCCGCAGCCCTTGCCAATCTTGCAGCAGGAATTGTGGTTGGAAAAGTGGGCACAGCAACGGTTTCACGGGAAGAGCTTCAGACGGCTCTTGAACCATCGCTTGCGGGGTTGGCAGCCAAACAAAAGACGCTGTCTGACTTGATTCCTATAGCAGAGCGCCTTCGGGCAGAAGGCAAGACCATTGTGATGACGAACGGATGTTTTGATCTGCTCCACATCGGGCATATCAAGCTCCTTTCAGCCTCCAAAAAGATGGGGGACGCACTTATTGTAGCCATTGACGATGACGAGTCTGTGAAGGCCCTAAAAGGCGAAGAGCGACCAATTATTTGTGCCAGGGAGCGACTTCGAATCATCAGCGCCTTAGATTGTGTAGATTACGTCACGCTTTTTTCGACAAAGGAACTTGAGCATGTCATTGAGACCGTTCGACCCGATATTCTCACCAAGGGAAGCAATTATACAACTGAGACTGTCCTGGGACGAGAGATTGTGGAAAGGTCTGGCGGCCGCGTTGTCCTGATTCCAATTACAGAGGAGGTTTCTTCAACCCGGATCATCAACCAGATTAAAAAAGGGAATTGATTTTCGGCATCCTTCATTTCTCGGTTTACACTTTTGAAGAATGCGGGCGCCAAGAGATAAATTCTTTTGTTCGTACTTTTTGGTGTCAGGTGTCAGGTGTCAAGAGCGAGAAACGCAAGATCTGAAACCCCTGGCCCAGACCTGGCTTACAGTGGTTTGCAGGTTGATCTGGAGGCGCAACACCATAATAGAATAATCAGGCTGATTCAAGCACGTCGCGCCAGGGCAGGCTGAACACTGAAACCAGGCACCAGGTGTCAGGTGTCAGGTGTCAGGTGTCAGGTGTCAGGTGTCAGAAACTGAAAACGCAAGACCTGAAACCTGAACACTGAACACTGAACACTGAACACTGAACACTGAAACCTGAACACTGAAACCTGAACACTGGTCAATAGGTGTAAACTACTTTGTGGCGAAAATGAAGGATGCCACATTCCCTATGCAGAGGCCCCCGGGATTTGATATTTTTTCATCTTGATTCTGAGTGTCTTGCGGTCAATACCGAGCAATCGGGCAGCGTGGGTCTTATTCCCCTCCGTGCGCTCAAGGACCTTCATAATGTGCAGACGTTCCATTTCCTCCAGGCGAAGCGGTTCCCTTGTGAGCACACTCGATAGCACTGAATTGGAATAGCCAAGGTCGTGCGTGGTAATGGTCTTGTTCCGGGCAAAGACCACCAGCCGCTCCAAAGTATTCTCCAGTTCACGGACGTTGCCGGGCCAACCATATTCTGTGAGTGCCTTCATAGCATTTGGGGAAAGGCCCTCAATCGCTTTTCCCTGTCTTGCGCTAAACCTGTTTAAGAAGTGATTCACCAGCCGTGGGATATCCTCTTTACGCTCCCGCAGAGGCGGTAGGTGTATAGAGACCACGTTAAGTCGAAAGAACAGGTCTTCACGAAAGACTCGCTCGGCGATGGCCTTTCGAAGGTCGCGGTTTGTGGCCGATATAAGCCGGACATCGACTTTGACTACCTTGTGATCTCCTACCTTAGAGATGCACTTCTCTTCCACCGCCTTGAGGAGCTTGGCCTGGATTTCCAGGCCTATGTTGGATATCTCATCAAAGAATAGGGTCCCCCCGTGGGCCATCTCAAATTTTCCGTATTGGGTTGCATCTGCGCCCGTGAAGGCCCCTTTGACATGACCAAAAAGTTCACTTTCAAACAGGGTACTCACTAAAGAGCCGCAATCCACTGATATAAAAGGGTGCTCCCGCCGGCGATTCATTTCGTGGATCTTGCGGGCTACAAGGCCTTTGCCTGTGCCACTTTCCCCCTGAATCAAAACCGTGCTGTCTGTGGGGGCAACCATGGCGATCATCTCCTTGACCTTTTCCATGGCAGGGCTCTTACTGATGATTTCGGTGCGCCGGGTTTCCTGCCTAAGACTTTGCTTGAGATACAGGTTTTCGATGGCCAGGCGGCGGTGTCTCATTACCCGGTTGACCAATTTGAGTAGTTCCTCCGGGGTGAAGGGCTTGGCTATGAAGTCAAAGGCCCCCAGCTTAATCGCCTTAACAGCCGTTTCAATGGAGCCGTATCCCGTGATCATCACCACCAT